>JAOZPF010000249.1 GCA_029932895.1 Anaerolineae bacterium
GGAGAGGGACGAGGGGACACCCCTCGTGCTCCCCGGGCTTTCGCTGCGCACGCCCATTTGTTTGATTGACCCGTTAAGGCATGGCGCGTGGCGACACATCACAAGCACCGGCCTTAGTGGGTCAAGGGTGCAAAACGAGAATCCACCGTCGTGCTCCTCGTCATGCCCTTAGTGTACCAGTCGCCACTGCACACCCCTTTGTCCCCCGGTCACCCGAGGGCTTTGTGCGGGTGAGCTTTCTCCTCAGGAGGGGGAAAGACGAGGGCCGTGGCCAGCCCTGGAGGCATCCGCCGATCTCTCGATTTTCCCGCTCTGGCTTGCCGGTTCGTACATCGAGCGGTTAGCCCTACCTCGCGGCAGGGAACCTCCACCTCGTCAACTGGGACCACCGGAGATGGCCTCTCCCAGTCCCAGCCCATGCGCTACCTTTCCCCCGGATTCTTTCAGTTCGGCCTACATCAGCATCACCTCCCAAGCCCCTCGCTGCGCGAGGGGTCAATGGCAGCTTGCCCCCCAACACAAAGCGCCTGCCACAACTCGGTGGGCGAGCCCGCCATTTCCACAGGCAACCCCAGCGCCTCGCGGAAATCTTCGAGCCTGAGACCGTCCAGCGTGCGTCGGGCCTCTGCATCGAACATCACCCGCGGCAGCAAAACCACGTCGCCCAGACGACACCCTTGCAGCGCGGCGATCACGTCGCGCCCGACCAGTAACCCGGAGACGGTCACCGTCTCGCCAAAGAAGGCGTTGACCACAGGCACCACCTCCACCGTGGCCCCGGTCAAGGTCGCCAACTCACCCGTCACCCGCTCCAGGAGCGGCGCTATCAAAGTCCCACACACCACCGTCAGACTCCCGCAGCCGTCCGGGCGGCGCGGCACTGCCCGCTTCACCTCAGATGCCACATCCCGCCACTCGTCCAGAAAGCGCCGGACCAGCCCTACCCCGTTCTCAAGCTGGGGAAAGCCATCGTACTCCCCCGCCGCGGGTACAGGTTGCCCAGCGAGCAGGTACCACTCGTCGGCAGCGTACACCAGCGTCACCCCGCGGCGACGCCGAAAATCGGCCTGCCAGGAAGCGATCCGGACCAGCACATCTCGCGCTTCAGTAGCAGTGTAGAGCCGCATCCGCCCGCGATGATAGCGGGTCAACCCCACCGGGACGACGGCGATGGACTGCACCGCCGGATAGAGAGACGCCAGATCGGTGACGCTGCGCTCCAGAGCAGCACCATCATTGATGCCAGGGACGAGCACGATTTGAGCGTGCACCTGAATGCCCAAGTCCCGCAAACGGCGAAGCTGTTCCAGCACGTCGGGCGCGGAGGCGTTGCCCAATAACCGCCGGCGCAAGGCCACATCCGTGGCATGGACGGAGATGTACAGCGGGCTCAAGCGTTGCTCCGCCAGGCGTTGCCAGTCCTTCTCATCCAGGTTGGTCAGGGTGACGAAATTGCCGAAGAGAAACGAGAGCCGGTAATCATCATCAGGGATGTACAGACTGGAACGCAGGCCCGGCGGCATCCCTTTGAGATAGCAAAAGGGGCAGTGGTTGTCACAGGTGCGTATGCCGTCGAAAGTATGAGCAGTGAACTCGAGGCCCAGGTCCTCGCCGTAATCGCGCTCAATCTCGAAAAGGACCTCCTCGCCCTGGTGGCGGACCAGGACCTCCAGCGTCTCCTCGGCAGAGTAAAACTGGTAGTCAATCACATCGCGCAGGGGCCGACCGTTGATGGCCAGCACCTCGTCCCCGGCGCGTAGGCCCAGTTCAGCGGCGATGCTACCCGGCTTCACCTCGGCAATCACGCCGCTCATTGCGGGTCGCTCCTCTTGCTGTTGGCATATACACCCCGATAGGCCATCGGCAGCAGAGCGGCGATGTGCGCCATGATCTCATCGCCGGCTCGCGCCAGCCGCTCGCGGCGCGAACCCTCCGTCGGACGGAGCAGGAAAGGCGCGCCGATGCGCACAGTCACCGCGGTGCGCCGCCCCCGCTTGAGGTTCTCCAAAACTCTCTCTGCTCCGGCGATCCCCACCGGTAGAATGGGTGCCCCGCTGCGCAAAGCCAGGTATGCTGCCCCGGGTTGGGGACGCTCCAAGGCTGCGCCCGGTGCGATGCGTCCCTCCGGCGCAATGCCCAACACGCCACCCCGATCCAGCACGGCCAGAGCCGCGCGCAGTGCTGCCCGGTCCCCTTCACCACGGCGCAGGGGAATGGCACCATAGAGCCGGATAAGCCAGCCGGTGACCGGCACTTGCCACAAGTCCACAACGGCGATGAACTCCATGGGCCAGGGCAAGAGGGCGACCAGAAGTGGCGCATCCAAGTGACTGATGTGATTGGAGGCGACAATGAGGGGACCGCTCTGCGGCACATGTTCACGGCCAAAAACGCGCAGGCGAGTCAGAGCATGGAGCAAGGCCGCCAAAAGCCAATGGCAGCCCTGCCGCACTAGGGATCGCATTTGTACACCCATCGTTCCACTTCGGCCAACACCTCGTTCACAGCCATGGCCGTGGTATCAATGATGATCGCGTCCTCCGCCGGACGCAAAGGAGCAGTATCCCGCTCACTGTCAATTTTATCCCGGCGTCGCATGTCGCGCAGGATGCGCTCGTAATCCGCCGGTTCCCCGCGGGCGACGATCTCTCGATAGCGTCGCCGCGCCCGCTCCTCCACCGAGGCATCCAGATAAATCTTCAGATCAGCGTCGGGCATGACCACTGTGCCGATGTCCCGCCCAACCATCACTATCCGCCCTGCCTGACCAATGCGCCGCTGCTGGACGGTGAGGGCCGCGCGCACGCCGGGATAGGCCGATACCGGCGACACACCACGGTCCACCTCCGGACGCCTTATCTGCCAGGTGACGTCCTCCTCGTCCGCGTAAACGGTGTATTGCCGGCCATCGAGCAGAGTCGGCTGGGTGACTTCAATGTGAATGCGCTGCGCCAACACCGTCACCGCCTCTTCGTCGGCCAGGTCAATACCCCGTTGCAAGGCCACCCAGGTGACCGCTCTATACATCACTCCGGTATCAAAATACACATAATTCAATCGTTCGGCCAGCAACCCACCGATGGTACTTTTACCCGAGGCCGCCGGCCCGTCAATAGCAATACGCGATGGTTTCGACAACGTTCTTCTCAACTCCTCCTTAGTCTCGTCGGATTCTCTTCTTCGGCTGTTGGGCCGCTCCCGCCCGCCGCAGGGTCGCCACTTCCCCAGGCGATAAATAGCGCCATTGCCCCGGCTCCAAGCGCCCCAGATGCAAAGGTCCCAGCCTCACCCGGATCAACCGCCGCACCGGATACCCGACGACGGCGCACATCCGGCGTATCTGGCGTTTGTGACCCTGATGCAGCACCATTTTTAACCAGGTGCCCTCTTCCGCCGGCCAGCGCCACCTGTGCGGCCCACGTAGAACCGACACCTCGTCGGCCTGCAGCCATTCTCCTTCAACCTCAACACCATGTCGCAGGCGACGCAAAGCCCGCTCGCCGGGATACCTACCCACCAAAACCCAATACTCTTTCTCAAGAGCGTAGCGGGGATGAGTCAGTCGATGGGTCAACGCTCCATCATTGGTCAAAAGCAACAAGCCCTCGCTGTCCATATCCAGGCGACCCACCGGATAGACCCTGGTCTCCAGCGGAACCAGGTCCAACACTGTGGGGCGGCCATGAGGATCGTTCGTCGTCGAGAGATAGCCCCGTGGCTTGTGCAACAGGACGTAGACGTACTCACTCTCCAGGTCCAATGGACGCCCGTCCAGGCGAATCTCGTCCCTGGCGGGGTCCACCTTCGTGCCCATGGTGGTCACCACCTGGCCGTTAACCTGCACCCGTCCCTGGCGAATTAACTCCTCACACGCCCGCCGCGAGGCTACGCCAGCATGAGCCAGGACCTTTTGTAACCGCTCCATCATCAGCCTCCTTAAACACTTTGTATTATACCAGAAAACAAAACTATTGCCTAACCGCGCTCAGAACGGGGTGTATTTCACTCCTGGGGCGAGTTTGCACCCTGTAGGGGCGACCGGCCGGTCGCCCCATGGGCATCAAGCACCAACGGCCTGCTAGCACATGTGGATTGTAGCGTCGGGGCTTGCCCCCGACGCCTGCGTCGCCCGCAAGGGGCGACGCTACTTGATGCCTATAGGGCGCAGTGCTGCGCCCCTACAGGCCCCGAGGTAGCGGCGGGCGGCCCTGCCCGCCGTAGGC
>JAOZPF010000250.1 GCA_029932895.1 Anaerolineae bacterium
TCGGCGTAGCAGTGGTCGGCGTTCTCCAGCGACCCCGCCGCCCACCACCACTGCATGGTCACATTGCTGTACCCCTGCGTGGAGACGGTCTGCCACATTGTCCCATCTCCCTTGAGGCGGGTGGAGTAGGGTGAGCTGTGGTGACGGGTGTTGATAGCGACGGTGCCGCTGGTGCTCCAGCCAGCATAGTCGCCATCGTCGAAATCATCCGCCAGGATGTTGGTGTCCGCCCCCACGCCGATAGGCATGGACGAGAGCGCACAGATGGACAGTAATAGTACAAAGGTAGCAGCGATGAGCAGGTTCTTTTTCATGTTTCTCCCTCCTCTTGGCTCAAAGTACGGCTTTCAACGTTGGCACGGTGTCGCAAACTGTGTCATAAACAGGATTTACAGGATGATAGGACTAGGTTCACACCTGCGCATGTCCACGTCTCCGCGTTGTACATGGCAGTAGGGACAACACTAGCGGTTGTCCGCTAGACAAGGACAAGCCCCACTCCCGCCGTCGCCGGACGGGAGCAAGCCCTCCCTATTTGCTCATTGGTCATTGAGCATTGGCCATTGGTCATTGGTCATTGTTCATTGACTATTGACCATTGATTCATTGGTTGTCTAGCGCTCGCTCAAAGATGTCCAGTGCTGTATCGAGTTCTCGTTCGTTGATAATGAGAGGGGGGATCCAGCGGATGATGTTCCCTTCCGTACCGCAGGTGAGCAGCAGGAGGTCATTGTCGCGGCACGCCTGTTGCACGCTCTTGGCCCGATCTTTGTCCGGGGTACGTCCACCGGGGACGACGAACTCGACGCCGACCATCAGTCCCAGGCCGCGCACCTCGCCGATGCTGGGGTGCTGCTTCTGCATCTCCTGCAACCGAGCCAGGAGTTTGCTACCCAATCGGGCAGCGTTCTCTACCAGGTGCTCCTCTTGGAGCGTGCGGATGGTGGCCTCGGCGGCGGCGCAGGCGACCACATTGCCGCCATACGTGCCGCCGTGACTGCCTTCCTTCCAGCGCGCCATCAGCTCCCGCCGTGCGGCGATGCCGCTCAGCGGCAGTCCAGAGGCCAGCCCTTTGGCCATCACCATAATGTCCGGCACCACGCCGAAATGTTCCAGGGCAAAGAACTTGCCGGTGCGCCCAAAGCCGCTCTGCACCTCGTCCATAATCAGCAGGATGTCGTACTCGTCGCAAATCTCGCGCAGGCCGCGCAGGAACTCGGGCGGGGGAACGACATAGCCGCCCTCGCCCAGCACCGGCTCGACCAGGATCGCCGCTGTCTCTTCCGGCGCGGTCTGGCTCTTGAGCAAAAAGCGCACCTGCTCCAGCGGCCAGTCGCAGCGGCAATTGGCACTGTACAGTTCCGGATTGGCCTCCGCCTTGGGGCAGCGGTAGCAGTAGGCATAGGGGGCGAAAAAGACGCCAGCCATCAGCGGTTGGTAGCCGACACGGTAGACGGTTTTGGAACTGGTGAGGGACATTGTGCCCACGGTGCGCCCGTGGAAGGAACGCTGGAAGGCGATGATATTGGGGCGATGGGTGGCTTGGCGGGCCAGTTTGACCGCTGCCTCGACCGCCTCCGCGCCGCTGTTGGAAAAGAAAAAGGTGTCCAATTCGGGCGGGACGACCTCTTTCAGCGCCGCGATGAGGCGTAGCATCGGCTCGTGGACAAAGCCGATGTTCGCTTGCAGGTGCAGCCCCAGCCCGGCCTGCTTGCGCACCGCCTCCACGACGCGGGGGTGAGAGTGCCCAGTGTTGACGACGCCGATGCCGCTGGTGAAATCGAGATAGCGGCGGCCCGTGCTGTCCCAGACATACGCTCCCTGCCCGCGCACGAGCGGCGTGTCCAGCAAGTGCGTCCAGACGGGCGAGACGTTGTCCACAGAGTCGTTTGGATTGCTCATTCCGTCACCTCCTCAGTTCTCCTCCTGCGCCGGGCGTGAGCGGTGGTTCAGGTCGTGCGGCATGCGCAGCGGGCCGAGGTTCTTGAACAGCTCTCCCTGGCCGATGCCCTGGGTGTAGATGGGGAACTCGCCCGTGAAATCGCGCAACTGCTTCAGGTGTTGGTTGAGACCGACTGATCCCAGTTCGCGCACCCGTCGCACCAGATCGATGTCGATCATCTCGATCAGTATCTCTTCGTGTGTGCTGGCCTGCTGCAGGACCCGCCCGTTGGGATCAACCATCACCGAGCGCCCGCCGCCGGTCGTGGGGGCCGAGTTGGCGTTGATCATATAACACTGGTTAAAGATGGCGTGGGCCTGCTCGATCACCAACTCCGCCGTGCGGTCCACCGTGCCGGTCAGTGAGGGGTGGATGATGACCTCGGCCCCCATCCAGGTGAGGGTGCGTATCACCTCTGGAAACCAGCCGTCGTAGCAGATGCAGAGGCCAAAGCGGCCGGCGTCGGGGATGTCAAAGGTGCAAAATTCCTGCCCGCCGCTGACCGTCTCCCAGGGACGCCAGGGAAACATTTTGCGGTAGCGGGCGGTCAGTTCCCCCTGCGGAGAAAAGACCAGAGCGGTGTTATAGACCCTATCCCCATCCCGTTCATAGATGGTGCCCGGCTGGAGCCATATCTGGTAGCGACGGGCCATCTCTGCCAGCCGCGCCGTCAGCGGACCGGGAATGACCTCGGCCAGGCTATCCCAGACGTAGCCGGGAGGTTGCTGGTCGAGGGGGGAGGTGCCGATGGGGCACAGTTCGGGGAAGCAGGCCATATTGACCCAGGGAAAGAGTTGGTGGACGTAGCGCAGCCGTTCCTCCATCAAGGCCATCGTCCCCTCGGCGTCCCAGGGAACGACCTGCATTTGTACGGCGGCGATGCCAAACAGGGTTGCCATTTATCGCTCCTCTTCCAGGTGACAGGCCACCCAGCGATCAGGGGCGACCTGGCGTAGTTGTGGTTCTTGCTCCCGGCAGACGGCCTGGGCCATCGGGCAGCGGGTGTGAAAGCGGCAGCCAGAGGGCGGGTTGACTGGGCTGGGCACGTTCCCTTGCAGGATAAAATCCCATTCTCGCGCTCTTGGTTCGGGGATCGGCACCGAGGCCAGCAGGGCCTTGGTGTACGGGTGCAGTGGCTCCTCGAACACCTCGCGCGTTGGACCTAGTTCCATTATCTTGCCCAGGTACATTACGGCGATGTGGTCGCTGATATAGCGCACCACGCCCAGGTCGTGGGTGATGAACAGATAGGTCAGGTCGTATCTATCTTTGAGTTCCATCAGCAGGCTGATGATCTGCGCTTGCACCGAGACGTCGAGCGCCGACGTCGGTTCGTCCAGCACCAGCAGGCGGGGGTGGAGCACCAGGGCGCGGGCCAGCGCCACCCGCTGACACTGCCCGCCGGAGAGCTCGTGCGGATAGCGACCCATATGCTGCCTGTCCAGCCCCACCTCGCGCAGCAGCGTCAGCGCCTGCTCGTTCCGCTCGGCACGGCTCATGTTGGTGTGCGTGCGCAGCGGCTCGGTGATGGACTCTTCCACCGCGAAACGGGGGTCGAGGGAAGAGATGGGGTCTTGGAAGACGATCTGCATCTCGCGGCGGGCTTGGCGCAGGGCGGCGGGGTCGAGGTGCAGCAAATCTCGACCGGCAAAGGTGATCTCGCCGGCGGTCGGTTCGATCAGCCGCAGCACGCAGCGGCCCAGAGTGGTTTTGCCGCAGCCGGATTCGCCCACCAGACCCAGTACCTCGCCGGGCCAGATGGTGAGGTCAACTCCGTCCACAGCGTGGACGACGCGGCGACGGCGCATCAGCCAGCCACTCTGCTGCTCAAAGTAACGTTTGAGGCCGCGCACCTCCAGCAGTGGCTGCCCGTTCATCGCTGCCCCTCCGGCTCGTGCAGGAAACATGCGACGCGATGCTTTTCCCCCACCGGGTATTGAGGGGGCTGTTCCTGCCAGCAGCGCTCTTGGGCATACTGGCAGCGCGGGGCAAAGAGGCAGTGGTGCAGCGCGCCGGGGTTGGAGGGGACCGTGCCAGGAATGGCGAATAACTCGTCCACGTCCCGATCGGGGCGGGGGACGGCGCGGATGAGGCCCAGGGTATAGGGGTGCAGTGGGCGGTTGAAAATCTCCTCCGTCGGGCCGACCTCGGCGACCTTGCCGGCATAGAGGACGGCGACCCGGTCGCAGGTCTCGGCGATGATGCCCAGGTCGTGGGTGA
>JAOZPF010000034.1 GCA_029932895.1 Anaerolineae bacterium
AGTCGGAACTGGCTGGCTTGCCCGTGACCTGGGGATCGCCCCAGATGCCGAGGATGTCGTCCTGGATTTGAAAGCCCAGACCGAGATGGCGTCCGAACTGGTGCAAGTGCTCTCTCTGCGCCGGGGTCGCGTCCGCCACCAGCGCGCCTAGTTCGCACGCGGCTGCCAGCAGGGCGGCAGTCTTGCCCTCGACCATCTTGAGGTAACTCTCGATGGTGACGTTCTCCTCAGCCTCGAAGCGGATGTCCAGATACTGCCCTTCGGTCAGCCGCAGGCAAGTGCGGTCAAAGAGGTCCAGGGCGGCGATGACGGTTCGGGGGGGCAGGTTCCGCTCAGCCAAACGCAGCAGGGCCAGATGGGCGATGGCGTAGAGGGCGTCGCCGGCGTTGAGGGCCTGGGGGATGCCCCACAGTGCCCAGACCGTTGGGCGGCCGCGACGCACGGTGTCGCCGTCCTCGATATCGTCGTGGACGAGGGAAAAGTTGTGAAGCAGTTCCACCGCTGCGGCGGCTGGCAGGGCCTGTTCCCAATCGGAGCCGCAGGCCTCGCAGGTCAGCAGGCAGAGGGCCGGTCGCAGCCGCTTGCCAGCGGGTGCGCTGGCGGGGCGCAGGTGCTCGTCGGCCCATCCCAGGTGGTAGCGCAGAGTTCCGTAGAATTCCTCCAGCTCGCGGCTGGGAGCGACGAACAGTGACTTGCATTCCTCCTCAAGAGCAGGGAGATAGCGACGGATGAATGGTTGCATAACCATAGCGCTTGGCTCCGTAACCTGGGCCTGCGGGTGGTGTTTTGCCTCTATGGATGGCATCATACCAGCGGGGGGATGGTTTGTCAAATGGCTTGACAAATCCCTTGCGGTGAATACAATACCCCAAGTTTCCACATTCCAGGAGGTAGAAAAAATGTTCGAGCGGGTAAAAGAGATCATTGTCGAATTGCTCGGTGTTGACCCCGACAAGGTCGTGATGGAGGCGCGTTTCCGCGAGGACCTGGGGGCGGACTCACTCGACCTGGTCGAACTGGTGATGGAGTTCGAGGAGCAGTTCGGCGGCGAGATCACCGACGAGGAGGCGCAAGAGATCAAGACAGTGGGGGATGCCGTTCGCTATATGGAACAGAAGGCGGCCGGCGGAGCCTAGTTAGCGCCACTGCCAGCTCCAAGATCAGGTCTCCGGCAGTGAAATGTCGGTGACCTTTTTTGGTATGGAGAGGAGGTCAATGATGGGCGGGGAAGAACAGCGAGCGGTGAACCCGCAGGAGGAAGTGGAGCGGATTATGCGCATCGCGCGAACCCTGGGTGTGGAGGTCGACGAGACCGATGTGACCCAGTGGCTGACGGCGATGACGGCAGAACAGACCGGGGCGGATTGGACGCTGGACGAGGATATTGGGATATACGGTCACCGGGTCACGTTGCTTGATTTTGACCCGGACACGCTGGAGCGGTACCGGCGCATCGCCGACATCGTCCAGTTGCCCGACCTCCCCAATGTGGAGACAGCGATCAGCCTTTCTGGCAGCGCGGCCCAGGGTCGCATCCAGCGTTACCCTGGCGATTGCGACTACTTTGAGCGGGTCAATATCAAGGCCGCCACGCGGGAGGAGGCCTGCCACGTCCTTGCCAAGCTGATGCGCGACAAGGCGTTGGCGACCTACGAGGGGCCCAACTATGACCTGATCGAGGTCAAGTTCGGCACCTGGAAGACGGACGTGGTAAAGGGCGGGCAGCGCATCAAGGCCGAGTCACCTATCTCTTGGGAACCGGAAGAGGTCAAAGCGGGCCGGATGGAGGTCTTGCGACCTGATGGGCAGCCGTGGACAGTGGAGTGGGAATACGGATGCCTCGACCCCGGCTGGTGCAAGATGGACTGGGTGATCGCGGAGCAGGAGCGGGGGCGTGTGGTGAATGCCAGCAATATGCTGGATGTGACGTGGGAGACGCCCGATGGCGAGATCGTCCCTCTCGACGGTTTCCTCGACCCCTACTTCCAAGAGATCTACCTGGAGGCCGAGTCCGTGCCACTCTTTGCCAAACTCTCCCAGCACGTCTCACCTCAGGCGCTCACCGAGTACGTCGAGCAGCTAACCGGTCAGGTCCGCAAGTATACGAAGGAGCATCCCAATTATGGCAAGGCCGCCAAGCGGATGTACAACATCTTTCGTCTCACGGGACGGCATCAGGCGGCCGCCTTGATCAGGGAATTGTTTGACGAACCGGCCGCGTTGCTCTATCAGGTCTGGTCCCTGCTGGACACGCTGGACGATGCCGGGCAGCCTGACTCTACCCTGGACCAGGGGACGGTGGTGCAGCAGATAGATGCGCTGATTCGTGATGTGGTCGTTCTTCTGGAAGGGCCGCAAGAGACTGATTTGGTGATGGCGCTCCTCAAGCTACGGGATGACGTGACGGGAGTCCGGGATCTGACGTCGGAGGAGTGGGGGACCGTCATCACTGGGTCACGAGAGGAAGTGGAGGACCAAGTGAACTTGTTCTTCCGCGCCAAGCTGTTGGCGATTCCGGAGGCGGCGGCGTTCTTGAACAGTCTCTAGGAGTCGTGCCCGACCGTGCCAAAGTCGCCCTTCTAGGGCGACTTTTTCTTTGCGGCCAAACCGGATGCCAGGACGAGTACGCCGCCCAGGGCGCAGGCAGGGATGCCCCAGCCGATTCCCACCGGTGCGTTGTAGAGCTGGGCGAACATGGCCCGCGCGTGGAGGAAGGTGAGCAGGGCCGGGAGCAGGCCGACCACGACCAGGAAAGCCGCCAGCCCGTGGAAGGCACGGGGGGAAAGTCGGCGGGCCAGCGGGCTGATGACGACCAGGAGGAACGTGCCACCTGCCAATAGCAGTTGTCCCCTGTACTCGGGGTCCCTGTGGGCGGTGAGGATGGCTGGATAGGAGGGCAGGGCCAGGAGGACGACGAACGCCGCTGCCAGGGGTAGAATCCAGCGCACCCAGCGAGGCGGGTGGGGAAAAGAGGCGGGGGCGAGGGCCAGCAACACTGCAGAGGTCAGGAGGGGGAGCAGGAAAGCCTCCCGAAAAAGAGGGACAGCACCACTGCGGACGCCGGGTAGGAACTTGGTCAGTTCGAACAGGGTAAACCCCCCAGCGCTCAGGCCGGCAGCCCGGTGGGGCAACCAGGGGGCTACTGAACCGGTCAGGCCTAGCAGCGCTCCCAGCACCAACAGCAGGCCGGCGGCGCGACGGGACAACGGTTACCTGCCCTCCCAATCCGGTTTCAACTCGGAGACAAAATCAAAAACGCGGGGGTCTTCTTCAAACACGTCCACGGTCTCCCAACGCAACTCGGCAAAGAGGGGCGCGAGGGGCGCGCTAGGCGGGACCCGGATGCGCGTCGGCGGCAGGGGGGAGGGAGGGTTGTGTAGCGGCTGTTGTTCCCGCACACGCTTGCGCAGGACGCGCTGGTCGTTCGAGATATAACCCACGTACTCCCCGTCGCGTGTGTAGACATCTCGCCCCTCCAGCCACCCGATCCACTCGCCGCTTCTGTTGTACAGGTAATGCCCTACCAGCAGGGCCACCCACTCCCCGTCCGAACGGTATATGGGAATGAAATGCTTTGCCATTGATATCGCTCCAAAATGGTCTAGGCGACTGGGATTATAGCGCATGTCGAGAGCGGGGGCAAGGGGTCAGGTCGAAAGGGTTTCGAAGACGGCGAGTAACTGGCTGGCGGCCCGCTGCCAGGTGAAGCGGGCTGCTCGTTCCTGACCACGGCGGACCATTTCCCGGCGCAGAGGTTCCTCCTCCAGCACTCTCCGCATCGCCTGGGCCAGTTCCTGCTCGCTCTCCGGGTCCACCAGGATGGCGGCCTGCCCGGCCACTTCCGGCAGGCTGGAGCGATTGGAGCAGACCACCGGCACGTTGCAGGCCATTGCCTCCAGCACCGGCAGGCCGAACCCCTCGTATAGCGAGGGGAAGACAAAAAGCGCCGCGCCCCGGTAGAGGGCGGGGAGGTCGCTTTCTTCCACAAAGCCCAGGAGTTGCACGCGGTCGGGGATTCTGGCAGCCTCCTCCAGGACCTCGTCATAGAGCCAGCCTGGTTTGCCGGCGATGACGAGGGAGAGGGGAGGTCGGTCGGTCAGCAGGGCGAGGGCACGAATGAGGCGGAGATAGTTCTTGCGTGGCTGGATGGTGCCCACTGAGAGGATGTAGGGGCGCACACCCAAGCCATAGCGGGCTGCGAGCCGCTCGCGCTCTCCCGCCTCCGGCTGGGGATGGAAGCGCGGGTCCACGCCACTGTAGAGCACTTGCACTTTTTCCTGGGGGACCCCCAGCATACGGGTCAGGTCGGTGCGGGTGGCCTCCGAGTCGGCTAGGACGCGGTCGGCGCGGGCGATGGAGCGCGGGACGACTCGACCCAGGTAGCGCACCAGCTTGGGGACAAAGTGCTCTGGATAGTGCAGGAAGGAGAGGTCGTGGACGGTGACCAGGGTACGGGTGCGCGGCAGGGTCGGCGGCAGGACAAAATCGGGGGAATAAAAGAGGTCGATGGGGCCGGTTACGGCCTCGACGGGGAGCGGCAACCGGGCGCGATGCCACAGGCGGGCCAGCCACTCGTCGCTGAGCGGGACCGCGCGCAGGCGGGCGCGCTCGCTCGGTGCTGGAGGCCGGCCCCCAAGTCCTCCCGTGGCGGCAAAGAGGGTATAGTCGTGCTCGCTTTCCAGGGCGAGGAGAGCACGGACCAGTTCGCGAGCGTAGCGGCCAATGCCCGCTGCCTGTCGGACCGCTGCTGTGTAATCGATCCCAATGCGCATCAGTCCACGTCCGAATAGGTCCAGTAGCGGTTGATGAAAAAATTCCAGAACAGGACCACGCCGGTGGCGACGGCCTTGGCCATGTTGTACCCGATTTTGTAGGCCAGTTCCGGGTCGCCGAGGGCGGGGATGTGGGGGGCGAGGCCGCCAGCCAGCGAGGCAAATGGGTAGCGGAGGAGCCACAGGATACCGGTGTTGATCCCCCAACCGGCGACGTTGACGACAAAGAATTGGGTCAACTGGGTCCGTATGGCCTTGGAACGAGAGTCCGGGTAGGTCCAGTACCGGTTCCAGGTAAAGTTGCTCAACACGGCAGCGGTGAAGGAGCAGGTATTGGCCAGCACGATGGGCAACCCCACGATTACGTGCAACAGATAGAGGGTCCCAAAGTCGATGACTGCCCCAACTGTACCGACGATGGAGAACTTGATAAAGCGGACGAGCTCTTTAGGGTTGGTGTGGAACAGGGTGGCAAGTCTAGTGATCATGGTTGGTCAGCAAGTCGGTTGGCCGACTGGTCGGCCAGTTGTGTGGCGGCAAGGAGGCCGAGAAGTATGCCGACGAGGAGGTGAGTGTTGTTGACATAGAGGTTGTCAAAGAGGTGGTGGACGTTGAGGTGAACCCAGGCTCCCAGGAGGCCGATGGCGACGTACCGCTGCAGGCCCGTGGCGCGGCGGGTGGCCTGCCAGGTCTGCCAGATGACTGCACCCCAGAAGAAAAGATAGGCGGTCAGGCCCAGGATGCCGGTCTCGGCCAGCAGGTTGAGGTAGATGTTATGGGCGTGCCCCAGGGGGATGGGCCAGTTGATCAGGGCGAACTGGGAATAAGCTGGTTCATAGTTACCCAACCCTACGCCGGTCCAAAAGTGCGCTCTCCACATCTCCAGCGCGGTCTGCCAGTGGGCCTGCCGCTCGATGACGGCATAGTTGGCGGGGGTGATGCCCACGCCGCGGACGTCCGCCAGGTGCACGTAACGGGTGAAATCGGTCAGCCGCACGGCGATGGAAGGGGGGAGCAGCCCCGTGGTGTACAAAGCCAGCCCGCCGATGATGATGGCGAGAACGAGCGTGAGGCCCCATCGCGACCTTTGGGGCAGGGCGAACGATATCGCCAGGAAGGCCGCGCCAAAGCCGATCCATCCCCCGCGGCTCCAGGAGGCGACTAGGGCCGCGGTCAGGGCACCGGTGGCGGGCAGCAAGAGCAGGAGGAGGAGACGGCGCTTGCTCCGCAGCAAGCCCAGCGTCGCGCCTGCTGCCAGTGCCAGAGTCATCCCTATGTATCCGGCGTAGGGGTTGGGTTGCTCAAAGGTTCCGTAAGCCCGGTAGAGGTCGTGGCCGGGAATGACAAAGTGCTCTGGCCCCTGCCCTCGAATGCCGAACTGATACAGTCCCACCGCGGCCTGAAAGACGCCTACGAGCAACAGGCCCCCTATCAGCCAGGGGAGTGTGCGGGGACGAGCGCGCTCCGCCACCAGCAGAAAGACGAGTAGGATCTCGATCCACTTGGCGAGTTCGGGCAGGCCATACCCCACCAGGTCGGTCGGGTGCCACAGGGAGACCCAGGCGGTGCCGACGAAACCGAGGAGGGGCAGGAGCAGCGGCAGGCTCTCGTGTGGGATCAGCCGCAGGTCGCGCCGGGCGAGGCCGCGTCCAATCCAGACGGCGAGGGCCAGGCCGATGAAGGCGTGGCCGATCTGGGCCGGGATTGCCTGGACCTCGGCCTGCAGATAAGCGCGCAACAGCCCCAGGAAAAGCCCGCCGACGGCTCCCACCAGTGGCTCGGCCAGTGTGCCGATAGCCAGAGCGACCAAGCCGAACATGATCACGGTCTCGGCGAGGGGAAATTGGATCAGGAGAAAGCCCGCCGCCAGCGCCAGGGCCAACCCCAACCCGCCGACGAGCGGTCCGTTCCAAACGAGGGCACGGCTTGAGGTCCTCACGTCCGCTCCAAGCGGTGCCTAAAAAAGTCTGCTGTCCGCCGCAGTCCCTCATCAAGGGAAACTGCCGGTTCCCAGTTCAACACCTGCCGGGCGCGGGTGATATCTGGACAGCGGACGTGGGGGTCGTCCTGGGTCCGCGCGTCGGTGGGCTGGATGAAGGTGATCTCGGACTGGCTGGCGGTGACCTTTAGCACCTCGTGCGCAAAGGCCAGGATGGTCATCTCCTGGGGGTTGCCCAGGTTGACAGGGTGGGTCTCGTCCGACAGCAGGAGCCGAATCAGCCCTTCCACCAGGTCGCTGATGTAGCAGAAACTTCGCGTGCGAGAGCCGTCGTCATAGACGGTGAGGGGGTCGCCACGGAGGGCCTGGCAGATAAAGTTGGGGACCACCCGCCCGTCGTCGGCGCGCATCCTCGGCCCGTAGGTGTTAAAGATGCGGGCGATGCGCGTATCGACCCCGTGATAGCGATGGTAGGCCATCACCAGCGCCTCGGCGAACCGTTTGCTCTCGTCGTAGACGCCCCGTGGGCCGACCGGATTGACGTTTCCCCAGTACTCTTCCGTCTGGGGATGGACCTGGGGGTCGCCGTACACCTCGGAGGTGGAAGCCAAGAGATAGCGGGCCTTTTTTGCCAGCGCCAACCCCAATGTCTTGTGGGTTCCCAACGCGCCTACCTTTAGCGTCTGGATGGGATAGTTCAGGTAGTCGACTGGGCTGGGCAGGCTGGCGAGGTGGAGGACGGCGTCCAGTTTCCCCTCCACATAGATATAATTGGTCACGTCCAGCTTGACAAAGTGGAATCGCTCGTGCCCAGCCAGGTGGGCGATGTTGTCGATGTTGCCGGTGCTCAGGTTGTCCATCGCAATGACCTCGTGGCCGTCGCCCAGCAGCCGGTCGCAGAGGTGGGAGCCGATGAACCCGGCCCCGCCAGTGATCAGTATGCGCATAGCTTGCTCCAGTTGGTGGTTGCCTGGCAAGATTATACCGCAGGGTGGGGAGATTGCCAGTGGGGGGAGTCAGCGGATTAAGCGGATTAAGCAGATTGAGCGGATTGAGCGGGTTGAGCGGAGGGCGCATCTACGTGTTGCTTTGTTGATTTGCTACTCGTGGGAGCTGACGGCTATGAAGCGGTCAGCTCGGCGAGGGCGGCGGCGAAGGTGTCAAAGGCGGAACGGCTGTAGAGGCAAAAGACGACCCGCTCCAGGCCGGTCTCGCCGCGCAGGGTGTCAATGGCGGCGCGGAGCATCACCTGAGCAGCTTCCTCCATTGGATAACCGAATATGCCGGTGGAGATGGCGGGCAGGGCGACGGACTTGAGACCATGCTCGTCTGCCAGCCGGAGTGAGGCGCGGACCGCCGCAGCCAGCAGTTCGGCGGGGTTGGGCACGGCCCTGTAGACCGGGCCTACGGCGTGAATGACGTAGCGGGCTTTGAGGTCACCACCGGAGGTGATGGCGGCCGAGCCGGTAGCCACCCGCCCGTGGCGGCGGACCCACTCGTTGCTCTCCCGCTGGATGGCGGGGCCTCCTTTGCGGGAGATGACCGCGGCCACCCCGCCGCCATGGGCCAGTTGGCCGTTGGCGGCGTTGACGATGGCATCGGTGTCCATCGCGGTGATGTCGCCCTGCACCAGTTCCAGGACGGTACTGTCGATCTGGATGCGCATGCCTCCTCCTTACGGCGTCGGTGTCGGCGCGGGGGTGAAGGTAGAGGTGGGGGTCGAGGTTGCCGTGGCCGTTGGAGAGATGACGGGTGTGTGGGTGGCGGTGGGGGTGGCAGTGGGGGTGGGGGTGAAGGTGGCGGTCGATGGCGGGGTGGGGGGCCACGTCATGCTCGGTTGAGGGGTCATGGTGACCGTTGGGCTGATGGGGGCGGTGGGCGTTGGCGATGGCGATGGGGTCGGGGTCATGGTGAGAATGGTGGGTGTGGGTGAGAGGGGAGCCGGATAGGTCGGTAGGTAGAGCGGCTGACCGATGCGGACGATGTAATCGTGCATGCAATTGGCTTGGCGGATGGTCTCGATGGAAATGCCCAACCTGTAGGCGAGGTTCCACAACGTGTCGCCAGCCTGGACCGTGTAGCGGACCCAGCCGGAGGGGGGGCCGCAGGAGATGGAGGTGGGGGTGACAAAGAAAGCAGGGGGAAGGTAGAGGACCTGACCAGGCTCCAGGGCTCCCCCTTCTAGGCAGTTCTCTTCCAAGAGATCAAAGACCGACATGCCCACGCGCCAGGCCAGGGTGAAGAGATCGTCGCTCGGCTGAACGTGATAGGGGAGCCAGCCTGCTGGGAACTGGCAGGGGGTGGGGGAGGATGGCAGGGCGGTCGTGGTAGGCGGAGGGGCAGTGGATGTTGGCGGGGGAACGGTGGGTTGGGGCGTGAGTTTGGGGGTAGGACTGCCCGTAGGCGCGGTAGTGGGGAAGGGGAGGGTGGGCACTGAGGAGAGCGACGCGGTCACGAGCGGGCCGGGCTGGTAGCCTGCGTTCTGTTCGGCGGCGGAGAGGGCCAGAATACCCAATACCAACGCGCCTGCGAACAGCACCAGCACGGTGCCGGTGCCGATTTGCCGGAGACCAAGCCGGAGATTGTGGGAGGGAACTGGGGTTCCTGTCACCCTTATTCCTCGTTTTTCTGTTCTGGATGCGAGAGGGGGAGGATGAAGCTAAAGGTGCTGCCAGCCCCCATCTCGCTCTCCACCCATATGCGCCCGCCGTGGGCCTCTACCAGGGCCTTGGCGATCGCCATTCCCACCCCGGTCTCGCCTAGCCCGGCGATGAGGGGATTGTCGGCACGGTAGAAACGGCGAAAGACGCGGGGCTGGTCCTCGATAGCGATACCGCCGCCCGTATCGGTGACGGAAACGAGGAGGTTGGGCGGCAATCCCTCCTCCGGTTCCTCCAACCGCCCGCGGACGATCACCTCGGTGCCGGGTTGGGAACACTGGCAGGCGTTGGAGAGAAGGTGGAGCATTATCTGATAGAGGCAGTCGCGGTCTGCCTCTATGGGCGGCAGTTCCAGAGCCAGGTCCAATTGGACGGTTAGCTCTCGCTCCCGGAAGCGGGCGGAGAGGCCGATGATTGCCTCTTCAATGACTGTGATGAGGTCGATAGGCTCTGGCGTGAGGGCGAGTTGTCTTATGTCCAGGGAAGCGACGCTGATGAGGTCGTTGACGAGGCTTTTCATACGCTCGACGTTGGCCTTGATCCGCTGGAGGAACTTGCGCTGCCCCTCGCCCAGGATGCCGACCGATTCGCCGAGCAGGAGGTCGGTGTAGCCCACGATAGAGGTCATCGGAGTGCGTAGCTCCTGGCTCATCCCGGCGATGACCTCCGGCCGGTCCTCGGCGTTCGTCTCTGGTCGCAGCACGGCGACATAGTTGCAGGGCTGCTGGGAGGTGGCGGCGGTGCGGGTCAGGTCGGCCCGGATCAGTTTCTTGCCCTGCCCAAATGTGATCGAGGTCGATGTGCTGTCGGAGGCTTGGGCAGCCAGGAGCTCGTTTACCGCCTGGGCCCAGGTAGCGTCGGAAAAGGCGGCGTGGAGCGGCACGCCGACCAACTGCTTTTGGCTGCGGCCGAGGAGCTGTTGTGTGCCCCGGTCAGCCAGGACGATGTTCCCTCGCTCGTCCGCGACAATGACCCCGCCGATTGTTGCCCCATTGCCCGAATGGGCGGGAGAGGGTTGTGCCTGTTGCGCCAGTGCTGCCTTCTCCTCCTCCAGTGAGCGGGCGCGCGCTTTCCAGCGCTCCAGTTCGGCCTCCAACGCCGCCCGTTTCTTGGCCAGTTGTTCGAGCTCCTGTTCGTAGAGAGCGGCTTTGGAGGTGGTGGAGTTTTGTTCTTGGCCCCGCTCCTCCTGGATGCGGAGCATCTCGGCCAGTTCGTCCGCACGGCGGTGCTGCCGCTTGGCTTGCTCTTCCCACTCGGTCGCCCTGCGAGCGAACTCTTTGGCCTCCTCGCGTGCCTGTTCCAGTTCTGTCTGCAGAGCGGCGGTTGCTCCTGCCCGCTCCACCTCTTGTTCCCGCAGCGTCTCTGCCAACTGCGCTGCTTTCTGCTCGATGGCGTGGCGCTGGTTGCTGTTGGCGATGGCTGTGGCGATGGCAGTGATGACCGCACGGGTCTGCTCCGCCTCCGGGTTGGGGAGCCGGTCCCCGCCCACAATCAAAAGCCCCAGCACATCCTGGTCGCTGGTGATAGGCTCGACGAGCAACGGCCCGTTGCCTGGGAGGCCGATATGTTGTCGTAGGTTATTGGCTTGCGGGCCGTCGGCAGCCTGTTGATGATGGCGGGTCTTGACGGCAGTTGCCAGCAGGGGATGGTTCTCCAGGTCAAGTGTGGGCAGGGGGGAGATGGAAGGATGTGTGGCGATGATACGGATGCCTGGGGGCGTGCCGGTCGTCGGCAGACCGACGGCTGCCACATCGACCTGGAGGATGTGGGCGATGTCGGGCAGTGTGCTGGTCAGTCCCACCTCGATTTTGGCTTGGCCGATTCGCTGAGCCAGCTTGATGAGCTGGAGGCTGGGGGTCGCTGGAGGAGACGTGGGGAGGGATGGGACCGGTGCTGGCGCTGGTGACCAGCGGAGTGCTTCCTGAAAGGCCAACCCGGTCACTAGGGGGATGGCGACTAGGTTGGCGAGGCGGCTCGCACCGGACAGGTGGAGGGCTGCTGTCGGGATCAGGAGCTGGGCCAGGTGGCCGACCATCCACGCCAGCAGAGCCGCTGCCAGCAGCCCTAGCCCGGGGCGTGGCCAAATCAACAGGGCCAGTAGTAGTAGCGCGGTCAGAAGGACAGTGGCGACCTCCCACACCGTCGCCTGGAAAAACGTATTGTAAGCAAATCCAGCCGCCTCGGCTGAAGGCCAGGAGACGGCGAAGAAGGCGTAGGTGATGAGAGCGGCCAGGAGTGTGGTGCCCAGGAGGCCGGTCCCCAGCCGGGGCCGCTGACGCAGGATAGGGAGGAAGGCCCATCCGGTCAGGAGGATGAGTACCAGGTCCAGGAATCGTTCCAGGGGTGGAAGGATGGCGGTCAGAGAGACGATGCCGCTGCTGGCAAAAAGGCCGGCAGAGGCCATGACCAGACGGGTCAGCAAGAGCCCGCCCGCAGTCCACAGCAGACGGCGCGCGTCGGCGCGGCGCGACCGCGCCCAGTGGCCCCAGGCGACCGCAAAGAGAATCTGGAGGGTAAATAGCAGAGCGAGGTAGTAGTACAGGTCTCCCGGCGGCGTCAGCAGTAGGTCCAGTGTTCCCTGCAGGGTGGGCATATCCAGCTTTTTTCCCCAGTGCGACGTTACGGATCCGGTTGCGATTTGCGAATTACACAGGCCAACCGCTTTGGCCTTTACAGATTATACCATATTTCGCGGGGCGAGGGAATAGCAGCGCAGAGGGGGAGTCTTTGCCTCTTGTTTGCGGTAGATGGCTATCTCCAGTTCGTCGCGGTCTCGACGTCGGGATAGGTTTCCCTTTCGGGCTTCAGGGAGAGAGGGGTGGGGCGCGATATGGGGATGAGGATGGTGAACGTGCTTCCTTTGTTGGGGGTGGATTCCATCCATACGCGCCCGCCGTGAGCCCGCACCAGCGAGCGGACGATGGAAAGCCCCACGCCAAGCCCTCCCGCTTCGACCTTGAGAGGGTTGTCGGCGCGGTAGAACCGTTCCCAGATGTGGGCTTGTTCCTCGGCCGGGATGCCGACGCCGGTATCCTGGACCCAGATCTGGCAGAAGGAGGGGGTGTGTGTGTCTGGGTCGTCCACTGCTGCTATCCCCACTGTGATCTCTCCGCCGGGGTAAGTGTACCGGACTGCGTTGCTCACCAGGTTGGCGATCACCTGCCGGATGCGGTTCGGATCGGCTTCGATTGAGGGGAGATCTTTGCCGATCTCGAGCTTCCATGTTAACTGCCGGTTTCTCATCTCGGGGACAAAGGACTCGATTACCTCGCTGGCGATGAGATGCAGGTCGGTCTCGGCGTACTCCAGCTCCAGCCGTCCCCGTTCCGCTTCCGAGAGGGCGATAAGGTTGTTGGCCATCGTGATCATGCGCCTGGCGTTGTCGTGGACGATGCGCACAAAGCGGTGCTGGGTCTGGTTGAGGGCTCCGACCATTCCGCCATAGAGCGCCTCGGCGTAGCCGAGTATGGCGGTGAGCGGCGTGCGTAATTCGTGGGAGATGGTGGCGATAAACTCTCGCTTGGCCCGCTCGGCCTGCACCTCGCGGGTCACGTCTCTGAGCACGGCTACCTGCCCCAGGAACTCGCCGGAACCGGTGCGGACGGGAGCGGCGCTGACGTGGATCTGTTTCCCCTCCACCTCGAACAGGGTTTGAAGAGGAGCGACGACATGGCCAAGGTTTAGCTGTTCGGCTATTGCCGGGTCGACGATTTGGCGCAGGGGGCGGCCCAGAATACGTTCCCGTTCGGCTCCCAGGAGCTCTTCGGCGGCGCCGTTCATCAGCACAGCGCGCCCCCCGGCGTCGGTGACGATGATGCCCTCGGTGGTGCTCTCTAGGATTGCCTCCCGTCGTCCGACCTCCTCTTCCTGTGCCTTCAGCGTGCGGGCCAGGTCGTGGTAGAGACGGGCGTTGTCAATAGCGGCGCTCACCTGGGCAGCGATGGAGCCGCACAGACGGGCCTCGTTGTCGCCGAAGACTGTTTTGCTTCTGTCGTTGCCGACGACCATCACACCCAGCACGCGCTGCTGGCGCATCAAGGGCTGGATGATCGTCGGCCCGCTCTCGGAGCTGCCGAGGAGGGTGTAGAGGGACTGAAGCTGCTGTTCCCTGGGTTCGAGGATGAGCTGCCGCCGCCGTTGTATGACGTGGTTGAGCACTGGTTGCGCGCTTGCCAGCAGTGGCGGGGCCGTGCGTGGTTCGGCCGCGGTCTGCAGCACTGTGTACTGGGCCGCCAGACGCACGGTTCGGTTTTCGTCCTCGGTGAGAAAGATGGCAGCGCGGTCGCCATCCACTGCATGGGCCACGCCCTCGGCCACTCGCTGCAGGACGACGTCGAGGTCCAGGGATTCGGCGATGGCCCGGCTGATGTCGACCAGGAAAAGCATCTCCCGCGTCTGGCGGAGCGACTCCTCACTGAGCGTTTCCAGTTCCTGACGATATGACCACAGGTCCTGCAAGGCCGAACGGTAGACGGCGACAGCCAGGAGTGGGTAACCCAGCAGGTTGACCAGTCGTCCTATGCCCAACTGGCCCAAAAGGATGATCCCGTTGCCCAGGGTGATGAAAGCGAACGAGATCGCAGGGAGTGAGTATCCCAGCCGCTTGCGGTTGAGCAAAAGCAGCACCGTCGCCGAGAGGGGGATCAGCATGGCCCAGAGGTTCCAAATGGTCTGTGTCCAGAAGGTGAGGGCGGAGAGGTCAAATCCCTGGTAAAGGGGCAGGGGTAGCAGCGAGAGCGCCCGGTACCACACGGGGAAAAGGACGGCGCTGGCGATAGCGGTCAGAATCAGGTTGGCGGCGAGGAACAAACGACCGTTTCGCTCTCCCACCAGAGGGGAGAGGAATGCCCACCACATCAGCGTCAGGCCGACTACTTCGAGTGCGTAGGTGAGGAGGAGAAAAAGGGAATAGGGAAGCGGAGCCAGATTGCTCTCCAGCAGGGAGCTGCTGACGAGGAGGGGGAGCCGCAGCAGGAGGAGGCACAGAAAGGTCCATAGGAAGCGGTTTTGGTCGGGGTTGCGAGTGTGGCGGTACTCGGTCCAGGCGATTCCCGCGGCCGCTTCCAGGGCCAGCAGGATCAGCAAGTGGTAGACGAATGCCGCCGCCCCGGTTCCCAGTAAGTTGAGGGTCGTGCTGATGGTGCCCACATTGCCTCGCTGCGTTTGTCGTGAGAGCCTGATGGATTATACCATCCTGGCGATGGAGGGCAAGCGAGATGTCAGCGGATTGAGCGGATTGTGAGCGGATGGAGCGGATGGAGCGGATGGAGGTAGGGATGCACCTGTGTGCGCCCGGACCAGGTGGATCGGGGCGGGGTCGGCGCGGTCATGGGTGAGCCAGGGCGCGAGGCAGGAGGCGGGAGGTGACCAGCCCGGCAAGGGAAAAGAGGAACGCGGCACAGAGGAATGGCCCGCGCAGGCCCCAGACCATCGCCAGCGCGGTCCCTACCATCGGGGCCACACCGTTGGCGAGAGAGACGACGGTCGCGTCGGTGCCGTAGACTGCTCCTTGATGTCCTTCGGGGGCCAGATTGGCCAGCGTCGCGCTGAGGGCAGCCAGCGTCCCTCCCATCGCCAGGCCGCTGCCAGCCTGGAGAATGATCAACTGGGTCACGTTGGCGGCAAAGAACTGGGCAGCGTAGAGGATGGCGGAGGCCAGACTACAGCCCATCAGCACTCGGCGGTGGCCTACCCGGTC
This sequence comes from Anaerolineae bacterium, assembly GCA_029932895.1. GTDB lineage: Bacteria > Chloroflexota > Anaerolineae > B4-G1 > DUEL01 > JAOZPF01. Next base: position 15,070 of record JAOZPF010000034.1, read on the forward strand.
GCTGACTCGGCCCAGGGCGATAGCGCCGCCGGCTCCGGCAGCGGCGCTGGCCCCGCGCACCAGCCCGGCGAGAGTGGCGACACGGCCGTCTGGGACCAGCATCTGGACAAAGAGAGGCATGATCGGCCCCATCAGCCTGCTGGACGTGCGCATCATCAGTCGAATGCCAAAAGCGCTGACGAGGGGGCGGG
>JAOZPF010000251.1 GCA_029932895.1 Anaerolineae bacterium
ATGCCGATCGAGCAGCTCCGGGGATTCCGCGACCTGGGCGTCACCGCACCGCTCTCTGGAACGGTCGCTCCCGGCTATCGCATCGCCAACATCACGGTCGATCCACCCGTGGTGACAGTGTTCGGCGGACAGGAAGCTATCGAACGCATCCCGGGCCAACTCTCCACCGACCCGCTGAACATCGAGGGTGCGCGAGAGGACGTGGAGATGGATCTCCCTTTGCTGCTCCCGGAGGGCGTCTCCCTCGTTGGTATGGACAGCCCACTTGTCACCGTGCGCGTCGCCGTCGTCCCCCAGGTAGGAAGCGTGACCGTTCAAAGGACGGTCGAGATCCAGCGGCTCTCCGCCTCCATCACCGCCACGGTGGCCCCCACGATGGCCCAGGTTGTGCTCAGCGGGCCGGTGCCGATGTTGGAGCAATTACAGGAGGGGGATGTGCAGATCATTGTCGATCTGTTCGAGATGGGCCCCGGCAGCTACTCGATCACGCCGCTGATCGTCAAGCCCGCCGATATCACCGTCGAATCGATCCTGCCCGCCAGCATCCAGGTCGAGATCAGCACCGCTCCCACCCCCGGTCCGAGGAGATAGCCATTGCCCCAGCCCATTGTTGCCCTGGTAGGACGCCCCAACGTCGGCAAGTCGACGCTGTTCAACCGCTTGGCGGGCCGGCGGCTGGCCGTGGTACACGACCGCCCAGGGACGACCCGTGACCGGCTGCAGGCGACCTGCGAGTGGAACGGGGTGCTGTTCACAGTGGTCGATACCGGCGGCATCGAGGTGCTCCCGGACAGGGTGGCCGCCGGGACACGCCCGGGGCCAGAGCAGCCGTTGACAGAGGATTCAGCAGCCTTCATCCCCCTCATCCGCGCCCAGGCCGAGATCGCCATTGCCGATGCCGATGCCGTCATCTTTCTGACGGATGGGGCCGCCGGGCTTGTCGCCGCCGACGAGGAGGTGGCCGACATCCTGCGCCGCTCGCAGAAGCCGGTCTTTGTCGCCGTCAACAAGACCGAAAGCCACCGCGCGCGAGAGGCCGCGGTCGAGTTCTACCGGCTGGGAATGGCCGAGGTCTATCCCATCTCTGCCCTACACGGGCAGGGCGTGGCTGACCTGCTGGACCGCGTGGTAGAGACTTTGCCCGCTCAGGAAGAGGAAGCGGAGGATAGCTCGGTCCGGCTCGCCATCGTCGGCCGGCCCAACGTGGGCAAGTCATCCCTCCTGAACCGGCTGCTGGGCGAGGAGCGAGCCATCGTCAGCCCGGTCCCCGGCACCACGCGCGACGCTATCGACACCCAAATGGAATGGGAGGGAACGCCAATCACGTTGATCGACACCGCTGGCATTCGGCGGCGGGGCAAAGTGGTACCGGGGGTGGAACAATACTCAGTCCTGCGGGCCTTGCGGGCCATCCAGCGGGCGGACGTGGCGCTCCTGCTGCTGGACGCCACCGAAGGCATCACGGCTCAGGACGCCCATGTGGGCTCATTCGTGCTGGACGAGTGGTGCGGGGTTGTTGTGTTGGTCAACAAGTGGGACGCGATCGAGAAGGACGCATACACAATGTTGGAGTACACCGGCGACGTGCGGGCCAGACTCAAGTTTATGAACTATGTGCCGGTATTGTTCATCTCGGCGCTGACCGGTAAGCGGGTCAACCGCGTCATTCCAGAAGCGCTGGCTGTGCATCGCGCCCGCCAGGAACGCATTCCCACCAGCGAGCTAAACCGTCTGATCAGAAAGGCAGTGGCCCAGCACTCCCCGCCGAGCAAGTGGGGAAAACGGCTCAAGATCTATTACGGCAGCCAAGCAGGGGTCGCTCCTCCCACGTTCGTCTTTCACGTCAATGACCCCAGGCTGGTGCACTTTTCTTATCAACGCTACCTGGAGAACCGCATCCGGGAGGTCTACCCCTTCACCGGCACTCCCCTGCGGATGCTCTTTCGCCCTCGTCGTCGCGAATGACCGCGCCCCCACCTATCCCAACGCCTCGGTCAACGAGCGGATGTCGTAGAAGGGGCCGTCGGCGGGAAGCACCCGTCGAGCTTCCAGGACCATCAACCCAACTCTGCGCTCCTTCTCCTCCTCGCGCACGACGATGTACCCCTGCTCCCTCTCGTGGAACGTGTAGTAGGCCTGGATCTCGCGGCCGAACCGACTTACCAACCCTTCAGCCAGAGCATCGGCGTGCTCGGGGTCGGTGATGATGACAAAGCGCGCCCCCCCGCTGTAGCCGATAAAGTCCTCCGCGCCGCCCCACTCGTCGACGCCAGCAGCCAGCGTGCGGGCGATACTACGCAGAACCTCCTGCGCTGCCAGAAAGCCGTGCACCTCCTTGAACGGCTCCAGGCGGCGGACCGTCAGCCCCAGCAAAGCCCATCCCTCCTCCTTGCCCACCAGGTCACGCAGGTGGTTCTGGATCAGGCGACCACTGGGCAACCCTGTCACCGGGTCAGTCAGGTTATCAGCAGCCGCACGGCGCAGGGCATTGCGCACCCGCAGCGTCACCTCATCCGGGTCGAAGGGCACGACAATAAAGTCATCAGCGCCCATCTCCAGCGCCCGAATGCGAGCCCGGCGGTCGATGCTGCGCGCCAGGACAATGATGTGAGCGTACATCGTGCGCGTAGTCGAGCGCAGTTGCCTGCATATCTCAAAACCGTCGGTGTCCGGCAGATCAGCATTGACCAGGACGACCTGAGGCAGAAATTGACGGCAGAGGGCTATCCCCTCCTCGCCGGAGCGGGCAACCTCCACCTGAAAGTTCGCTTCCTCGAAAGGCTTTTGCAACATCGCGATGACTTGGTTGTCGGACTCGATAAAGGCGACTTTTCCCTCGGACATATCCTCTCCCTGACAAGGTCGTGATGGAATGGAGAACTTATTGTAGCCAAGGTGGGCCGATTTGTCAAAAACATGCGCGCTCCGATGGGCGTGCTTCAATTTGGATACCGCTGGCGAATTCATCACCGAAACACACCAAGGGACGCAAGGTGCGAACTGGGCCATAAACAGGGAGAAGCAAGGACGCCGAGGGCACAAAAGTGAAACACACCCCGCCCCGATTGACGGCGGGGTTGGCAACTTGGCACAGCCAACGGATCTGGTCAGCAGATCGAGCAGCAAGAGCGCACTGCGTTGTGCGCCCGGATAGTCAGCCGGTCAAGCGGAGGGCCGCCCCCGCTCACTCCACCTCGATACTCTCCAGGCGAAACTCGTCCCCGCCAACGGGGAGCACCCGAGTTTCCCCGCACAGCGGGCAGGTATAGTCCTCCCCGTTGAGAGTGAAGGTGTGGCCACAGGTCAGGCAGCGAAGCTGACCCGGCGTGCGTTCAAAGTGCAGCCGGGCCCCCTCGGCGATGGTTCCCCGGCTGATGATGTCCCAGTAGAACTGAACCGAGTCATCCACGATAGAGGCCAGTTCGCCGATTATGATATCGAGCTGGACGACACGCTGCGCCCCCGCTTGCTCCGCGTGACGGAGAGCTATCTCCAGCAATCCTTGAGTAACAGGGAGTTCATGCACCGATGCTATCCTCCATCACCGACATTAGGGGGAGCAAAAATACGTTGAACCTGGATCCCCCACTCCTGTAGCTCCTGGAGGATGCTCTCCACCAACGTGTCCAACTGGGCTGCTACTGGGGGGGAAAGCTCCAGCCCCACCTCCGTCGTGGCTGGCTGCAATCCCCAGACCACCACCTCCTGCGGGTAGAGGTCTCGCAACTGGGCCGCGAACAGCATGTCCGGCAGACCGATCTCGTGCGGGGACATCTTGGGGGAAAGGTACGCCGGCACGCGGTCGCCGGTGATGCGGGCCAGCGTACCGGGAGGGCCTCCCGTCTCCACCGCATCGATGATGATGAGACGGGAGGTTCCCTCCAGGTAGTGGAGGAGGTCCAAACCGGAGGTACCACCATCAACCACTTGGACCTCCTCCGGGAACTGTGCCAGTTCGTATAACCGTCGCAGGGCGTGGATTCCCACCCCGTCGTCAGAGAGGAGCGGGTTCCCCACTCCCAGGACCAACGTCTTGCCCGTCACCAGAGTTATTTTCCCTCCACCTTTTCGAACTTGACCCCGCTGATGATACTGGTCAGAGCTCCGTTCCGCTCTTCAACGTCGGCCAGCACAGCCAT
>JAOZPF010000252.1 GCA_029932895.1 Anaerolineae bacterium
CCGGCGAAGTGACTACCAGGTCCAGGTCATTGACCAGGTTCTTGGAGGCGGACTCGGTGGAGGGGTAGTCGCTCCACACCAGAGTGACCTTGAAAGGATCACCGCTGGTGCCGACGTCGAACTGATAGGTCGCGGTGCCACCCGTCCCCAGGCCGTGGGTCTCGTCCACAAACTGGTGGCTGCCATCGGTGGCGTTGGCCAGGTCCACTCGACCCCAGCCTTCGTGGTCGTTAGGGATGGGGTAGTCGTTGTCGTTAAACCCGTCGTTGTTCTCGTCGAGCATGTCAACGGCGGAGTTGATGAGGGTGGCCTTGACCAGGGCGGCGCCGGCATTGTGGCTGTGAGCCTTCTGGTAGAAATCACGCATCACGGCCGCCGCGCCGGCCGCCAGCGGGTTGGACATAGAGGTGCCGCCCATGTACTTATGTGGCTCGCCATAGGGCATGCCCCACCCGTCCCACTGGTAGGCGTTGTTCTGGGGATTGAGCGGGTCGCCGTAGCCTTCCTGGTAGAGGCTGGAGTAGCCAGACAGCACCCAGGTGCCGGGGGCCACCACGTCAGGCTTGATGCGGCCGTCGTCGGTGGGGCCACGGCTGGACCACGAGGCCATCTGTTCCTGGTTGCCGGCGGTGACGTCACTGGCCAGCGGTTCGGCTGAGAAGCGGTCGGGGTATCGCTGGCCGTAAGTACCGAGGAAGTTATTGCCCCCCATGCTGGCGCAGGTTTCACCTTCCTGGTAGGCATCGTGCGAAGTGTAGGTGAGGTTGGTATCGCACCCGTAATGTTCCTGACGATCGTTCTCACTGGCGCCAACAGAGATGACGTTCTTGGCCGTGCCTGGGGAGCCGATGGAGTCGCTGTCTACCACACCGTTGTTGTTGTCGTCAGTGCCGTCGTTGCCCACCGAGAAAGTGATGGTCATATCTGGATTGTTCCAGATAAAGTCGTCGGCGTTGACACTGTCAGTATCGTAATCACCATAGGCATCGTGTCCCCATGAGTTGGAATGGATGCGCGCTCCGGCGTCGTAGGCTTGTTGGAATAATTCACGGATGTCGTCTGGGAGACCGATCAGATAGTAGCCGTCTTCGTATCCATAGTACCATTCGCAGATACGTGTCATATCGGCATAATCTTCGACGGCCTGGAAAACCAGGCTGGCCGCCGGGGCCGTTCCTTTGCCCTCTCCATTGGGGCCGCCGTCACTCAGCACCGACCCAGACGTGTGGGTGCCGTGGCCGCTATCTACATCCTGAGCACCGTCGTTGGTGGCAGTCCAGCAAAAACTGTCTGCAGCGGGCCAGTCGTAAATGGCGACGATGCGGCTGGCCGGGATGTCCGGGTGAGCGCCCTCTTTGGTACCGTCGCCCAGACCGGTGTCGGCCACGGCGGCGATCTGGGTTGAGCCATCATAGCCGTTCGCATTGGCTGTGTTGGCACCCATGATAACGCCAGCCCCGTATTCGTTGTGCTTCTCTTGAAGCCGGAAGTTCTCCACCCAGGCTACGTCAAGCACACGGGCGACGGCCTCGAGTTGCGCCGGGTCGGCGGCGATCAGCAGGATGTTGCCCGTGCGCCCTGAAACCTGAGCGCCGGTGCGGGCGATGGCGGCGGCCGCCAGCTCGGCATCGGCACCCCGCTCTATCCGCACGGTATACAGACGTATCCCGTCACGAGTCAAGTTAGGACTCAGCTTGTAAGCTGGCTGGAATACATCCACCCAGACGACGCTATCCAAGTGACGAACCTGTTCCGCGACGTCGGGTGTCATCCGTACCTTAAAGGTAAATTCGGGGATATACCCCACAATCTCGGCCCCGAGGTTGATCAGTGTATCCTTCCAGGCCGTTTGGATGGGGCCGGCGAACTGAACCAGATAGTACCCCATGCTGCCGGATTCAGGCTCGGGGATGGTCAGATGGGAAGGAATGTTGGGTTTCTCCCTCAGACCTGGTCGAAAGGTGGCGACCTTTAGACGGATAGGGGCGTCACGAGGGGGGCCCGCAAGCGAAGGTATTGTCAGGGTCACCACACTGGCCAAAAGCACTAACACGGTGAACAAAACAATTAAACGACGCATAACTCTCTGCTCCTTTCACTCTGTTTTGGGTCGGTTTCAGGAACATGGGTATTATCCTGGGGTGCAAACCCAATGGCGTCATCGTTGATGGGCAATGATGGATGGTACAAGTGTTGCGCCAACCTCCCTTTTACTGACTTGCCGACTTGCTTACTCGTACGCCAACGCTTCGCGCACGCTGACCCTTGTCGCGCGCAGCGCCGGCCACAAGCTCGCCAGCGCCGAGAGTACGACCACTATCGCCAGCCAGAGCACCATCCCGTCCATCGAGTAACGAAAGTCGAGGGGTATCAACGTGTTACTGACTAGGTTGCTAAAGAGACGCGCGCCGGGGTAACTGAGCGGCACGGCGAGCAGCCAACTCAACACGCCCAACAGCATCCCTTCGCTGACGAAAATCCCGACGATGGCGGGCGACGTGGCACCGATGGCGCGCATCACGCCGATCTCCCGGCCGCGCTCGACCACGTTGATGGACATGGTGCCCATCAGTCCAATGCTGCCCACTACCGCGGCCAAAATCGCCATCGCCAGCAGAAGGTAGATGATAAAGTTAAACACCATTCGATTTCGCGCTCGCGTTTCGTTGGCGCTTTCCAGGAAGTTGATCTCGATGTTGCGAGCGGCATAGGCGGCGCGCAGGTCACGCACGAGAGCCTGCTGGCTTTGGGCATCATGCCGTTCCGCCTGCACCACCACAGCCATCCCTCGGTTGAAGCTGCCGACCTCTCGCGCCAATGCATTGAATGAGACAAAGCTATCGCGCTGGTTGTTGTTGAGGTTGAGGACCAAACCCACCACCGTCCAGGCCGATTCTCGCCCGCCGATGGTCAACTCGATTTCGTCGCCGACCTGGATGCCCTCATCGCTGGCAATTTTGTTGTTCAGCAAGATGGCGCGGCTGTCGTCAGGCAACAGCCCACGACCGCTGACGATACGCGGGTGAAACAGCGTAGAATCTGGCGGTAAACCCCAGAGAAAGACCTCTCGCTCCTCGCCACCTGTCAGTGACAGCTTCGCCCCCCGGTAATCCCACACCTCGGCCCTGGTCACGCCGGGCACGCTCTCGGTCACGCTGACCAACTGGTCGGTGCGATAGGGACGGTTAAACACCACCAGCGCATCACTACCGAAGTCTTGGAGTATCACCTCCAGGGTGTAGTTCAGCGAAGTGCCCACACTCATCACCATGATAAATATGACGCCGCCGAGGGTGAGCGTGAACAAAGTCAACGCGACGCGCGCTTTGCGGCGGAAGGTGTTGCGTAAACTGAGCGCCAGCGGGCGCGGCAGACGGCGGATGCGCCCGATCAGATAGTCGAGCCAGCCGCGACCAAACCCGGCTCCCAGGCCATAGTTGCTGATAGCCTGGTGCGGTGTGATGCGCGCGCCGCCGATCACCGGTGCCAGTGCCGCCAGAACGGGTACGGTCAGTGCCACCACGACCTGGATACCCACGGCGGCCGGCATTACCTGAAACGCGCTGACAGTGATATTGAACAGATCGAGCAGCCAGCCCGCCATCAGGTGCGCGGCGACGGCTCCTAGCGGCATGGCGATCAGCAACGCGAGCGCGCTGTAGATCAGTGTCGTCACCATGTAGGCGCGCATCACGCGGCCAAAGGTCGCGCCGATGACCTTCATCACACCGATCTGCCACACCTGCTGGGCGATGATGGCATTCATCGTGTTCACGATCAGGAATGCGCTCAGTCCCAGTGACAGCGCGCCCAATACCGTCAAAATGACAAACATGGTGTCCACCATGTCTTGCATCCAGTGGACGTCGGGGTCGGTGACGAAGTACCCGCCAGCCGGCAGCCCCATGCGATCCAACCGGCGCTCGATCTGTTTGGCCACCTCGTTAGCGCCCTCCTCGCTGAACGATTCCAGGCGGACGTGGAGCCGGTTAAAAGCATCGAGGCCAGTCAGCCAGGTGATGGTCTCCGGCGCGGCGTAGAACGTCGCGTCACCGCCAAACTGCGGGGGAAAGACGGTGGGCACGCGCACAATACCCTCGACGGGCAGGCGTTGCTCGCGCTGCCCAAACTCGACGACA
>JAOZPF010000035.1 GCA_029932895.1 Anaerolineae bacterium
AGCGACGTGGGCCAGTGGCAGCCGGCCGGTCACGTCACCGATGGCGTATATGCCGGGAGCGGTCGTGCGCATCATCTCGTCCACTTTCACCCAGCCGCGTTCCAGTTCGATCCCCACTTTCTCCAGTCCCTCGCTATTGGGCCGCACACCGATGGCGACCAATACCTTCTCGACCTCCAACGTCTCCTCGTCGCCATCATCCCGCTGCAGGCGTACCAGCGCCCTGCCCCCGTCCGTTTCCACCCCCATGACCCGCGTACTGGTCAGCGTGCGCACCTTGCGTCGCTTGAAAGCTCGCTCCACCTCCGCGCTAACCTCCTCGTCTTCCAGCGGCAGCAGTCGGGGCAACATCTCCACTACGGTGACCTGCGTGCCGTAGGTACTCCAGATGTGGGCAAACTCCATGCCGCTGGGGCCCGCACCGACGATGACCGCCGTGGTCGGCAGTTCCTGCAGCGCCAAGGCGTGACGAGAGGTCAGCACCCGCTCGCCGTCGACCGGCACGCCGGGGATCGCGCGCGACCGCGCGCCGGTGGCGACGATGATGTGCCCGGCCCGCAGGGACACCGCGTCGTGGTCACCGGCGGTGGTGACCTCCACGATACCAGACGCGGCGACGCGCCCGACGCCTCTCACTACCTCTACTCCGTTCTTTTCCATCAACGCCGCCACGCCCTTGACCAATCGTCCGGCGACGCGGCGGCTTCGCTTCACCGCTGCCCCATAGTCGGCCTGAAAGCCATCCAGGGTGAAGCCGAATCGTTTGCCCTGGGCCAGCAGCGCGATCACCTCGGCATTGCGCAGCAAGGCCTTGGTGGGGATGCAGCCCCAGTTGAGACAGACGCCGCCCAAATGTTCCTGCTCCACTAGGGCCACTTTCAATCCCAGTTGGGCCGCGCGAATGGCGGACACGTAACCGCCTGGCCCGCCGCCGATGATGACAACGTCCCATCTCTCGCCCATCCGTCCTCCTCGGTCGCAGTGATGCTAACTATCCGAGTGTACCACGGGGAGGGGAGAGAAGCAAGTGGAACGGGTAGCGGCGGGGCGGAATGAGGGTATAATGAGCAGAAGGAGTCAGCGGATGGAGCAGATCAAGCGGATCGAGCGGATTGGGCGGGTTCAGAAGATATGGCAGGGACAATGACGCCGGCTGATTCCCCCCGCCCCAAATCCGTCCCCTCAGTTGGTCCGATGCGCGTTCTCTGGACCAGCCCCCACTGTCGCCCTGACTGGCTGGACCGGTTGGGAGAACAGTCGCAGGGCGGGCAGACGGTGGTGATGAACAAACTGCCCCACGCTCTGGCCCGCGCCGACCCCACCATCCGCATCGACATCTTTACCCGGTTGCAAGATGACGACCCCCACGCCCACCCACCGGTCAAGTTCCTCGACGACGACCCGCAGGTGCGCTTGATCAGACTCCCCTGCGGCCCCACCGACCGGTATGTACCCAAAGAGCTTCTCTACGGAGCGCCCATCGCCGGGTTCGCGGCCCGCATCGCGGCCCTGAGCGCGGAAGAGAACGTCCGCTACGACCTCCTCCACGGCCACTATGCCGACGGGTGGGAGACTGTGACGCTGCTCAAAAAACTCTGGTCCCACCATCCACCGACGCTACTCACTACCCACTCCCTCGGCCGCCGCAAACTGGCCGACGGCCTAACGCGCGGCGAGGGGACAGCGGAGGGATTGGGGGAGAGATACAACTTTGCGGCGCGCATCGGTTCGGAGGAGCGGTCCCTGGCGGCCGCCGACCGCATCCTGCCCCTCTCGACCCCCGAGGCGGAATTCCTGACCGCTCACTACCAGGCAGTTCCGCCGGGCGACCCCCGCGTGACAGTTCTACCCAACGGCATCGATCCGGACGACCTGACGCTGCCCTCTCCCGACGCGCGGGCCCGCTTGCGCCGCACGCTGGGCGCGGGCGAGAACACCTTCTTGCTGCTGCTGCCCTCGCGGGTGGACCCACGCAAGGGGCAGGAAAACCTGGTGCGGGCGCTGGCGGCAGTGCGAGAGCGACTGGCGGGGATGGATCTGCGGGTGTTGCTGCTGACCTGGCCCGATCCCCCCACCTCTTATGCCCAGCGAGTGGAACGGATCGTGGCCGAAACGGGCCTGGGGCGGTGGCTGGTCACCCACCCGGCAGTCCCCCACCGCGAGATGGGCACATTTTTCGCCGCCGCCGACGGCATAGTGCTGCCGGCTCAGGAATATTTCTCCATCGCTATGCTGGAAGCGATGCTGGCGGAACGGCCCCTCATCGCCAGCGTTCACTCCAGCGGGGTAGACGTCATCACCGACGGCGTGGAGGGGTTGCTGGTGGACCACAACGACCTGGCAGCGCTGGGCGCGGCGGTCGTGCGACTGGTGCAGATGGGGCCAGCGGCGCGGCAGGAGATGGGGAGCCGCGCACGGGCGCGGGTGCTGGCGGGGTACACCTGGGACCAGGTAGCCGCGCGACTGCTGACCATCTATCGGGAGCAGATAGCGCAGGGAGGGTAGGAAGTCACTCCATCCCCCCCATATCCACCCGCACCACCTCGCCGTGGACGTCCACCGTCACGCGGAAACCATTCATCCACAGCCAAAGCCGCAGGTTCTCCAGCTCGGTTTCCCCTGGCGGCAGGTCGAGGATGCGGTCCATGTTCTCGATGTTGTTCTCGATAGCCGCGCGAGTGAAGGGGTCGTCGCTGCCCGTCATCTGCATGACCCCTTCGACGATGGCCTCTTTCATCCCCAGGACCTGCTCCTTGATGTGGGCGATCACCTGCCGGTCCACCTCGCGCGCCTCCACGTGCCGCCGGAAGTCGCCATCGGGGATAGCATAGAAAGGCTCCTCCCCAACGCGGGTCGCCTCGACCGGCTCCCCCTCCTCGTTAAAGATCAAACCAACAAAGAACGGCTCCTGCGGACTCACTTTTCCCCTCCTACGAAATCGATGATTCCCTCCTGCACGGGGAAACGCGCCCCACAATCCGGGCAGACCAAGCTGTCCTCCCTCTCGGTCAACATCGTCGAGCCGCAGATAGTACAGCGGAAAAAGGCGGTCGCCGGGGCGGGCGGCTTGTCGGCCGCGGCGGAGGCGCGGAAAAAGACGCTGGGGGTCAATTGGAACAACCGGCCCGTCGGCTGAAAGAGCCGGTCCAGCGCCACCAGCAGCCCGGTGGGCACTGCCCGCTTGAGAAACCCGACCCGAAAGTGAGAGACCGTGCGCGTCCGTTCTAGCCGCAGCTCCGCCGCCGCTAGCTGGCGACGGACCCAAGCCGGGTGAAAGTCCAGGTTCAGCGGAGCAAACTCGACCGGCTGGTGGTCAAAGGGGGACCAACGCTGGCGGCGCAGCGCGTAGCGCAAGATCGCTTTCAGGTTGTGCTTGTTGGCAAACTCTAGCACGAGAACGCCGGCCGGGGCCAGGACGTCGGATAGAGCGCGCAGCACTGCGGGGGCGTCGGTGGCATGGTGCAGGGCGCGCACCATCACCACTGCGTCAAAGAGACCGGGCACGAAGGGAAGGTGATAAAAATCGGCCTGCACGTACCGATAACGAGGCCGCCCGCCAGGGCCGGCCTCCCCCAGCCGCTCCCGGGCCTGGCGGAGCTGAGAGCGCGCATAGTCCAGCAGGACGACCTGGTCATACCCCGCGTACAGGTCGGTCAGGCGGCCAAAGCCAGCACCGATCTCGACCAGCCGTCGGCCCGCTGGCGGCAGCAGTGCCCGCAGCGCCACCCGCTCGACGCCGTCCTCGTACGCGCGGCCCGCGCCCCAGAACTCGGTCCGGTAGCGCGAGCCTTCATAATCGCAGACAGGAGGAGAGGTCGCCACCGGAAACCTCAGCGGAACTCGAAGCCGTCGGGAATTTGCTCGACCAGCTTGCTCAGCGGTGTAAAGACACCGCGCAACTGATCCACCGCCGGGTTCAACCCCGCCTCCCCCAGTTGGATCGAGACCGGGATCGTCATCTGGATCGGCACCTGCTGGTCCACCGGCACATTCAGCACCACCGGGATCGTGCGCTGGACAGGGACCTCCATACCGAGGTACACCGGCAACACTGTGTCGTGTGGTAGAGTGATGGAACCGACGCCGTTGATCACACCCCCTCCGCCCGGCAAGTAAAAGTTGATCTCGACGTCGTCTATCCGAGTGTCCCGGGTCAGCACTACGTTTGTCTCTTGGTTGATTGGCAGGACAAAATCGAGGCCCAGCGGTTGGCTCATCGGCAGCGTAAAGCTGATGGGGATGGTGTCGTTCACCTCCACCGAGGTGTCGATCGTCGTCTCCCCCAATCCCTGGAAAGCCTGGTCCAAATCCGTCAGCAGCGGCTCCAGCAGGCCGCTCTTGAGCTGGAGCAGAGGGCCGACGGCGAGGAGAAGAACCAGCACCAGGACGCAGTTGACAAGAAATGAAAAGAGGATGGCGATATTGGCGAACGCACGCCAGGCACGGCTCAATCGTTCCTTCATCTTGACCTCTCCTTTCGGCTGGTACGCACCGCGCCGTTCTCGCGCGTAGGAGCGCACACCGCAATTGCAAGGACAATTATAAAGGATGAAGAGGGGAACGCAAGTGAGAATCCGAGAATTGCCGCCGCTCTTGTCCCCCCTCCCCTTTCGTGCTACAATCCCCTGTGGGAGACGTATGCTCGATTTGGGGATTGTCATCGTCAGCTATGGCACACGCGACCTGCTGCGAACGTGCCTGAGGACCGTTTACGGTAGCGAGGGCGGGCTTTCTCTAGAGGTATGTGTGGTGGACAATGGTTCGCCTGATGGCAGCGCCGAGATGGTGGCGACCGAGTTCCCTCAGGCTCACCTGATCGTCAACGCGGACAACATCGGCTATCCAGCCGCCAACAACCAGGGGTTGCGCGCTTTTGGCTACCCGGACGGGGAGCGCGCCCCTCGATTCGCTCTGCTCCTGAACCCCGACACCGAACTCCCCCCCCGTGCGCTGGTCGAGATGGTCGCCTTTATCGCCTCGCAGCCCGGTGTTGGCGCTGCTGGCCCCCGCCTGGTCCGCCGCGACGGCTCCCTCGACCTGGCCTGTCGCCGTTCCTTCCCCTCCCCCGCCGTCGCCTTTTACAAGCTTTCCGGCCTCGCCCGCCTTTTTCCCCACAGCCGCCGCTTTGCCCGCTACAACCTGACCTACCTCGATCCCGGGGAGCGGGCAGAGGTGGACGCGCTGGTAGGGGCCTTTATGATGGTGCGACGGGAAACGATCCACGATGTCGGTCTGTTGGACGACTCGTTCTTCATGTACGGGGAGGACCTGGACTGGTGCTACCGGATCAAGGCGGCGGGGTGGAAGATCCTCTACAATCCAGACGTGACCGTCCTGCACGTCAAGCGAGCGGCCAGCCGGCACAGCGCGCGGGCGCGGATCGAGTTCTGGCGGGCGATGAGGCTGTTCTACCGCAAGCACTATGCGGCGGTGACGGCCTGGCCGGCCCACGTCATGATCCTGGCGGCACTGGATGTGCGAATCGGCATAGAGCGGGCGCGGCAGAAACTGTGGCCGGGGAGTAGGAGATGAAGCAGCGCCGGGTACAGACCTTTTTCGTTGCCACGCTCATACTGACCGACATGCTGATGGCGGGGAGTGCGTTCTACGTCGCCTACGCGCTTCGCCGCTGGCTGCCCTTGCCCACACCAGCCACCAATATGTCCGACCCCATCCGCTACCTGCCGATGATGTCCACCCACGTCCTCTCCCTCTTTGTCGTTTTTCTCTACAGCCGGATGTACCGCCTGACGCGCAGTGCCTCCCGGGTGGACGAGTTCTACCGCATCGTTGGCGCTGGGACGGTGGGCACGGTGGCTGGCGTGGCTTTCTTCTACCTGGCTTTCAAGAACACCGCCCTGGACCTGGACCTGCCGCGGGCGATGATCGGCTACTCCTGGCTGCTGACGATAGCGCTGGTGACGGCGGGGCGGCTGGCCCATGGACGGCTGCGGGCGGTCCTCCAGGCACGCGGCTGGGGGCGGGACCGCGTGCTGGTCGTGGGCACGGGCGATGTGGCACAGATGATCCTGCAAAAGATCCTGGGCAACCCCAGCCTCGGCTACGAGGTCGTCGGGGTCGTCGAGGCCAACGGTCACCCCACGGTGGCCCTCCCCGTGCCGGTGGTGGGGCACTCTAGCCACCTGGCCCGGCTGATCGAAGAGCACCAGGCGGACGAGGTGATCATCGCCCTGCCTGAGGCGACCCATCAAGACATCCTGGCCCTGATCTCCGAGTGCGAGCGGGGACGGGCGACCATCAAGGTCTTTCCTGACCTCTTTCAAATTATGGCCGGACAGGTAGGCATTGGCGACCTGGGAGGGCTGCCCCTGCTGACGATGCGCGAGATCGCCCTGCGGGGCTGGCGGCGCGGGGCCAAGCGGACGATGGATATCTTGGGCGCTAGCATCGGCCTCGTCATCAGCTCCCCGCTACTGCTGCTCACCGCGCTCTTGATCAAACTCGACTCCCCCGGGCCAATCTTCTATGTCCAGGAACGAATGGGGTTGGACGCCCGCTCCTTCCCCATGATCAAGTTTCGCTCGATGCACCAGGACGCCGAGAGCAGCGGCCCCGGCTGGACCAGTCCCGGCGATTCACGGGTCACCCGGCTGGGCAACATCCTCCGCCGTCTCAACGTCGACGAACTGCCGCAGTTGATCAACGTCTTCCTGGGAGAGATGAGCCTGGTGGGCCCGCGCCCAGAGCGACCGGTCTATGTGGCCCAGTTCCGCCGCTCCATCCCCCGCTATATGGACCGTCATCGAGAAAAGGCGGGGATGACAGGCTGGGCTCAAATCAACGGGCTGCGCGGCGACACCTCTATCGCCGAGCGCACCAAGTACGACCTGTGGTACATTGAGAACTGGTCCCTCCTGCTGGACATCAAGATTCTCATCCGTACCATATTCAACCTGTTCCGGTCGCCCAATGCTTACTAGGCAGTCCCTGCGCGGGGAGGTGAGCACGGCGATTTTGGGTTTGCCGGGTGGCATGGTATACTAACCGCGCAGGGGGCAAGCGATGGGCGAGATCCGAATCGTGGTGGTGGACGATCACCCCTTCTTCCGCGAGGGGCTGCACAAAGTCCTGTCTGCCGAGATGGACCTGCGCGTGGTGGGTGAGGCAGGGGATGGCGAAGAGGCCGTAGAACAGGCCCGCGCCCTGCAGCCCGACGTCATGCTGATGGACGTCAACCTGCCCAAGTTGAACGGCCTGCAGGCGACGCGACGGATCAAGGATGATTTTCCCGCCATCAACATCGTCATTCTGACCGCTTACGACGACGAGGAGCAGGTCTATCACGCCGTGCGGGCCGGAGCATCTGCCTACCACCCCAAGGACGTGGACACCAGCGAACTTATCTCGACCATCCGCGAGGTACACGCGGGCCGTTTTGTGGTGGGTGGCGTGGTACTGACTGAGGACCAACTGGGGCAATGGCTCCTGGCCAAGTTCCGGCAGTTTGGCGGGGAGGTGCTCGCAGAGGGCCGTTTCCTCTCTCCCCTCTCCAAGCGGGAGATGGAGATCCTGCGGCTCGTCGTGCGAGGAATGAGCAACAAGGAGATCGCCTACCACCTGGGCATCAGTCACCAGACGGTCAAGAACCACATCACGGCGATCTTGAGCAAACTGGGCGTGGCGGACCGAACTCAAGCGGCTGTCCATGCCCTGCGGCGGGGATGGGTGCCGCTGCGTTCGGACGCCAAGGACACCTCGTCACAGTAGGAGGCACAGATGGTTGCACTGCCGCAATCCGATTCGTTTCAGCAATTTGTGGAAGAGTGCCACAAAGAATTCGAGCAAACCCAGTCCGAACTAAAAGAGATCGACCTGCTGATTCAGCAGACGGTGGGAGAGGTGGAGCGGCTATCGCGTCGCAGCGCGCAGGCCGCCAACCGGCTGCGGCAGGTGGAGACAGCAGCCGACACAGCGCCCGCAGATGACCTCCGCGAGGCCTACACCGCCGTTCTCGAGACCCAGCAACGTCTCTTTACGATGCGTGGACAGTTGGAGAAACTGCAATCCGACCAACGCAAGCTGGAGCAACACGCACAGTTGTTGAGAAAAGCACTCGAGATCGGGCAGGTGAGAAAAGCGACGCCGGGCGAGGAGAGCGAAGAGATGGAGGGGGAAAACGTCCCCACCGTCGTGCGCGTCATCGAAGCCCAGGAGCGGGAGCGGCAGCACATGGCCCGGCAGATGCACGACGGCCCGGCTCAGGCACTGACCAACCTGGTCCTCCAGGCCGAGATCTGCGAGCGGCTGTTCGATTCCGACCCCGAACGAGCGCGCGCGGAACTGGGCAACCTCAAATCAGCCGTGGCAAGCACTTTCGAGCGGGTGCGCGGGTTCATCAGTGACCTGCGGCCGATGATGTTGGACGATCTGGGGTTGGTGCCGACGGCGCGGCGATACGTGGAGGACTTTGAGAGCAGCGGCAATATCCGCGTTCACCTCTCGATCACTGGTCGGGAACGGCGGATCGCTTCCTACAAAGAAGTGACGATATTTCGCATCATGCAGACGCTGCTCAACAACGCGCGCAACGTCTCTCACGCCACAAACGTCCAGATATCGTTGGATATGGGCGACGACCGCGTGCAGGTCATTGTAGAGGACGACGGCAGCGGCTTCGACCTAGCCGAACTGACGGCCGGGACGGTGGGGGAAGAGATGAGCCTGCCCACACTGCGTGAGCGGGTGGAGATGTTGGGAGGGCGGCTCGAGATGGATAGCGGCCCAGGTCGGGGGACACGGGTGACTTTTATGATCCCGTTGCCCTAGTACTCTGCTCCTATTGACGACGGGGCTGGTTCATGGCATAATATATGAGCAGGGGTTAGAAATTAAAAACCCAACTATCTCAGGAAGGAGGTGAAAAAGATGCTGTACTTGCCGCGCGAGAAAGGTCAGGGTCTGGTTGAGTATGCGTTGATCCTTGTTCTGGTTGCCATCGTCGTGATCGTCATTCTGGCACTGCTGGGCCCGGCGATCGGCAACATCTTCTCCAACATCGTCAGCAACATCTAACACATACACCAACACCAAAGTACAGGGCTTCACCATCGGGTGAGGCTCTGTATCTTTTAGAGGCCCCCCTATTCCGCTGTGCGCGCCCACGCTGTCGCCGCGGCGGCTACCACCACAACCCTGGTCGCACCAGACTCGCTATGCTATAATGAGGCACACACGGATGTTGGAGGAGCCCTTGGGTCACCGGTTTTTCACACGCAGGGACTTTGTCCGCCTCTCCGGGGTGGCGCTGGCGGCGCTGCTGCTGCCCCGCCTCTCCAAGAAAAGGCGGCCGTTGCTTACCCCCCCACCACGGCCCCGCGCTAGCGGCCCGGTGCGAATGGGACGGGCCATCCATTCCATCGTCCGCTACAACGCCCCTCAGGCCAGCGCAGACCGGCTGGGCGTCTACTCCGCAGAGGAGGTCTTTGCCATCACCAACGAGGTGCAGGCACCGGGGTTGAATGGCTACAATGACCGCTGGTACGAGACACCAGATGGCTATGTCTTTTCCGCCTGGGTACAACCACTCTGGGTCTGGCCAGCGCAGCTCACCGAGGTGGAGCTGGGGGAATGGGGATTCTGGGGCGAGGTCTGCGCTCCCTACACCGACGCTCGCGAGCAGCCATACCTGGGCGCTCCCAGCCCCTACCGCTTTTACAACGGCACCGTCTACCACATCGTCGGCGTCACGTTCGACGCGGACGGCAACGGCTGGTACAAGGTGTACGACGAACTGCCGCCGCCCTCATACCAGTACGTGCTGGCACGGGACATCCGCCGCATCCCGCGGGAAGAGTTCGGTCCCATCCACCCCTTTGCCGGGGCCAAGCGGATCGAGGTCGATCTGGCAGCGCAGGCAATAACCTGCTTGGAGGGGGAGCGTATCGTCTTTGCCACACCCTGCGCCTCTGGGCTTGGCAAACGGGAACGGGAGGACGGAACGGTGGAGGACCTGGGCACGCCGGAGGGGGACCACTGTGTCCTGCTCAAGCAGCCCTCGCGCCACATGAGCAACATCCCGCGGGAGGAGCCGGAGGAAGGAGAGGAACCGGTCCCTCCACCCGAATATCCCTTCGACCTACCAGGGGTGCCGTGGAACACTTTTTTCGAGTCGAGTGGGATGGCGATTCACGGCACCTACTGGCACAACGATTTCGGCATTCCGCGCAGCCACGGCTGCTTGAACGTCCCCATCGACGCCGCGCGCTGGATCTATCGCTGGGTGTACCCCATCGGCGGGGCGGAGGATGACTATATCCAGAGCAACTGCCGGGTGGGAACGCCGATCCACATCTTCAAGTAATCGGCGCCCGCGCCGCACCTACGGTACGACGCGGAAACTCGCCTCTATCTCTCGCAGCAGCGGCGGGATGTCCTGCTGACCCACCGCCCGCACCCGCAGCAGGTAAAGCCAGTGGTCCGGTCCCTGCACCACCAGCGCTTCCGCCACCCCCTCGGACCACCGCTCCGCGAAACTAAACGCCGCTAACCCGTCCCATTCCACCGGCTCTACACTCGGCGTCTCCACCTCCACGCTGGGAGGACGGGAGGCCGCCGCCAGGAGCCGCGCCGTATCCAGCGAGAGCGGCTCGGCCGGCCCCGGTGCCCACCAGAGGCCCACCTCACCTCCGCCCCCTGCCCAAACCCGTGCGCCGGACAGCTCGTCCCCCTCGGCGTGGGTAGCGGTAAAGGCCTGGGGCACGGAGAGAGTGACCCCCTCCCGCACCAGCCCGCTCAGCGTACGCAACGGCACCGGCGCGGGGCGGAAGCGGTGCGTCCGCTCGCCAGTCACCTCCGCCGCCGATCGGACCATGACGGTCAACGTCCACGCGCCCGGCTTTGGCTCCAACGGCAGGTGGAGAAGCGGAGCGACATAGGTGACGTCATCATCCCGCTCCAGGTTGGCCTCCCACCAGACCCGGTGGTCGGGGTCGCTCACGCGGACCCAGACCTGAGCAGCGGGGTCCCGCTCAGCCAGCCCCGGCAGCACCACCCGGACGGGGATGTCCTCCAGCGCCGAGACCTCATCGGGCCAGGGGATGGAGAGGGGGATCGGCGGCAATGGGGTAGGGGTAGGCGTGGGGGCAGGGGTGGGGCTGGGGAGAGGGAGAGCCGTCGGCGTTGGTGGGGGGGGAGCGGCAGCGCATCCAGCCAGGGGGAGAGATGATGCCAGCAGCAGAAGCAAGGCCACGTTGGGGCGCACAGACAGATTACTCCCTGGTCGTATCCAAAAAGTCGGCCACGTAGGGAGGCACCCGGGCGACGATACGGGTTCCGCGCGCGGTGTGTTTCTCCCTTTCGACGCTGCCCCGCTCGTGGATCAACCTGACCAGGTCGCTGCGCTCAAAGGGAATGAGCATCTCCACCGGCACAAAGTCGCTCTCCAGCAGCTCCTCTACCGCTGCCAGCAGGCGGTCCAGGTTGTATCCCCTCATCGCCGAGATGGGGATGGAGTTGGGCAGCGCGTCCGCGAACTGCGGCAGTTCGCCGGGGTCGGCCAGCCGGTCCACCTTGTTCAAGGCAGTGATCATCGGCTTACCCGCGGCCCCGATGTCCTCCAGCGTCTCCAGGACCGCCTGGGCCTGCCGGACTGCCTGGGGATGGGTGACGTCGAGGACGTGGAGTAGCATATTGGCCTCTGTCGTCTCCTCCAGCGTGGCACGGAAGGCGGCGACCAGGTGGGTTGGTAGTTTCTGGATAAAGCCGACGGTGTCGGTAAAGAGGACGGTCCGCCCGCCGGGCAACTCGACGCGGCGGGTGGTGGGGTCGAGGGTGGCAAAGAGCTTGTCCTGCACCAGCACATCGGCGCTGGCCAGCGCATTGAGCAAGGTAGATTTACCAGCGTTGGTATAGCCAACAATAGAGATGACGGGGATGCCCTCGCGGCGACGCTGGGCGCGGTGGCGGCCGCGGTGGGCGCGCACCTTTTCCAACTCCCGCTTCAGTTGGGCGATGCGGCGGCTGACGACGCGCCGGTCGGTCTCCAACTGGGTCTCGCCGGGCCCGCGCACACCGACCCCACCGGTCGCGCCGCCAGCCCGCCCGCCGGTCTGCCGCGCCAGGTGGGTCCAGGCCCGAGTCAGCCGGGGCAGACGGTACTCGTACTGGGCCAGTTCCACCTGGAGCGTACCCTCCCGCGTGTGAGCGTGCTGAGCAAAGATGTCCAGGATCAGCGCGGTCCGGTCAAGCAGCTTGACGTTCTCGCCCAGCGCCTTTTCCAGCTCCCGCTGGTGGCGGGGGGAAAGCTCCTCGTCAAAGATGACGACATCGGCGGCGGTGGCGGCGACTTGGTCAACCAGTTCTTCCACCTTGCCGCTGCCGACAAAAGTGGCGGGGTTGGGTCGCTCCAGCCGGTGCGTCACCCGACCGACGACCTCGACCCCAGCCGTGCGGGCCAATTGGGCCAGCTCCGTCAGGGAAGCCTCCAGCGGCCAGCCCCTGCCAGCACTGCCCTCCGGCCCCTTGAGTTCGACGCCGACCAGGACCCCCCGTTCCCGTGCCGGTCCTGTTGGCTCTGTGGGTCTGGAAATAGGTCACCTCCGTCCTGAGAGGATTGTACCACAAACGGGGCACCAATCAACTCGCCGTCCGAGACGGGTGGCGGTCAGTTATCAGATCACCGCGCTGGAAGCGTGACCACCCCGCTTTGCTACCGTTCCAGCCACTCCTTTGCGGCCTTGGGCAGCAGCGCCACCGACCCACGGCGGATGGTGGGGCCAGGGAGGGAGTCAAGAAAGATCTGCCCGTAGGACTTGGAGACCAATCGCCGGTCAAAGATGGCAACGACGCCCCGGTCGGTGCGGGTGCGGATGAGGCGACCGAACCCTTGCAAGAAGCGCAGCACTGCCTCCGGCACGGCATACTCCAGGAAGGGATAGTCAAAGGTCTCGGCGCGGGCGGCAAAGACGGGGTCGCTGGGCACGTTGAAGGGAAGTTTGGCGATGACCAGGCAGCTCAGCGCCTCCCCCGGCACGTCCACCCCCTCCCAAAAACTCCGTGTCCCCAGCAGGACGGCGCGCTCTGTGGTGCGGAACTGTTCCAGGAGCTGGTTGCGGGAAAGCCCACGCCCCTGGGCAAGCACAGTGATCCGGTCCCGGCGTAGCGGAGCGATGATCGCCCGCGTGGTGGCTCGTAGCTGGCTGTAGGAGGTGAAAAGCCCCAGTGCCCGCCCACGGGTGGCGCGGAACAGGGCGGCCATTCCCTGCTCCACTGCCCGCTGGTAGCCCGGCTGACCCGGCGCCGGGATGTCGTCCACCAGATAGACCAGGGTGGCGTTCTCGTAATCAAAGGGGGAATCGACAGCCAACTCCTCCGCGTCCCCAGCGTTGAGCCGCTCGCGGAGAAAGTCAAAGCTGGAGCCGGTGCGGAGGGTGGCGGAGGTGAGAACCACCGCTTCTTTCTTGCGGAACAGGTGCTCTTCGACCAGCGGCCCCACGTGGAGGGGCGCGGCGTGGATAGAGAGCGGGATGTCCCTGGGACCGGCCTCCAACCAGTAGATGGTCTGATGGTTGGGCTGGGTGATAAAGCTGTTCAAGCGACCGTGGATCTCGGCCAGCCGCCGCGCCGCGCCGACCAGCTCCGCCTGCTGGTCCTCCACATCTTTCAGCCCCAGCACGGCCAGGTCCTCCAGCCCGCCGGCCAGCCGTTCCAGCCCGTCGGCGACGGCAAAGAGGGGCACGGCTGCATCATCCCAGGCGATCTCGACCAGGTCCCAGGCTGGCTGCACGCGCTGAGCGGGAGTGACGCGCATCCGGTGGGCGTAGGAGGTATTGCGATTCTCCTCCCCCTCTTGGGCGACGAACTCTTCCAGTTGGTCGAAGAAGCGGGCCAGCATCTGGCTGGCCTGCCCCACCGCGCCGGCTACCTGGGCGGCAAACCCCTCCACCTTGGCGGTGACCTGCGGGCCGAGCCGCGCGACCCGGCAGCGGGCGACGGTCTCGCCCAACAGCCCGGAAAAGACGCCGGGTTTGCGCTGGCGGCCGACCTCCTCTAGGATGCGCCGGATTGCCTGCTGGTCGGTGGCAAAGGAGAGGCCGCTGGTGGTCGCCGCCTCCAGGTGATGGGCCTCGTCGACGATCAAAAAGCGGTACTCGGGCAGGGCACGGTTCTGCACGGCGATGTCGGCCAGGAGGAGGGCGTGGTTGACAATGACCAGGTGGGCGGCCTCGGCCGCCTGCCGGGCGTTGTAGAAGAAACAGGTGCCCTTGTGGTGAAAGCGACACCGTTCCGGGTCGCACCCCTCATGCTCGGCCGAGAGATCGCGCCAGACCGTCCGCTCCGCTGCGGTGGGGAGGAACAGGCTGTCTCCATCGCCGTCCACGGTGTTGGGCAGCCAGGCCAGCACCCGGGCCAGAACATCCATCTCCTGCAAACTGGAGGGGCCGGCCCGTCGCATCGCCTCCAGGCGCGCCGGACAGAGGTAGTGAGAACGACCCTTGAGCACCACGGCGCGAAAGTCAAGGTCGAGAATGCGCGCCAGATCGGGCAGGTCCTTGTGGTAAAGCTGTTCCTGAAGGTTGATGGTATTGGTCGAGATCACCACCCGCTCGCCGTTCTGAACCGCCCAGTAGACGGCGGGGATCAGATAGGCCAGGGATTTGCCCACGCCGGTGGGCGCTTCGACCAGCAGGTGGCGGCCCTCGTTGAGCGACCGGGCGACCTGCTCCAGCATCTCGACCTGCTGGGGCCGGTATTCATACCCCGGGAACTGGCGGGCAAAGGGGCCATCCTCCTCCAGCAAGGCCGCCAGCGCGGCAACATCCAGGGGGCGGCGAGTTTCGGCTGGCTCCAGGGAGGGCTCGCTGGTAGAGGCGGCAAAGATGGGCGCGCCCTCCGCCCGCCCGAGCTTGGCTGCCACCTGCGCAGCGACGGTGTTGGTAAAAGCTCCCCGCGAGACCTCCTGCAGGGCCTGGCGGAAAAAGGCAGTGGCCGGCCACTTGATCCGTTCTCCTTGCTGGATCAGTTCCTCCAGCACCGGGGTAGAGAGCGCCAGCGCCCGCTCAAAGAGGGCCAGAAAGAGATGCCAAGTGGTGCGGGCGTCTTCTAGTGCCCGGTGGGAGACGGCGGGCGGAGCACCGACCAAGGTGGCCAATGTCTCCAAATTGTAGCGGCGAGCGTCGGGGGCCAGAATCGTCGCCAGGCGGAAGGTGTCCAGGCTGGGGTTCCCGTCCAACACCGACCAGG
>JAOZPF010000253.1 GCA_029932895.1 Anaerolineae bacterium
GCGGCTCCATCCCCACCAGGATGTTCTCGATGGAGGTCATGTTGGCAAAGAGGCGAATGTTCTGGTAAGTGCGGGTGATACCGCGGCGGGCAATCTGGTCCGGGCTCAGCCCATTCAGGACCTTTCCCTCGAAGGCGATCTCCCCTTCCTCGAAGGAGTAGAACCCGGTGATGCAGTTGAAGAACGTCGTCTTGCCTGCGCCGTTCGGCCCGATGATGCTGGCGATAGCGCCTTCGGACAGCTCAAAGTCAAGCTGGTTGACTGCCACCAGTCCGCCGAACTGTTTAGTGACTTTTGTAGAGACGAGAATGGCCATAGATTATGCCCTCTGGTGAACTAGATTGGTTCGACAACGCTTCCCCCGCCTCCAGGCGAGGATGCTTCCGCTGCGGCACGGAGCTCTCTCTGCCGGACCGCTGAGGGCCAGAATCCCTCTGGGCGGGCGATCATCATCACGATCAGCAACGCGCCGTACATCAGCATTCGGTAGTCGGCGAACTCGCGCAATAGCTCCGGCAGCCCCACCAGGACGAGCGCCCCGACTACCACGCCGGGCAGGCTGCCCATACCACCGACGATGATGAGGCACAGGACGTTGATCGAGACCATCAGGTTAAAGCTGTGCGGAAAGACCGAGCTCAGCTTGGTGGCAAAGATCGCCCCGGAAAGCCCGGAGAAGGCAGCGCCAAAGGCAAAGGCCAGCAGCTTGGTCTTGGTCAGGTTGATCCCCATAGCCTCGGCGACATCTTCGTCCTCCCGCACCGCCATCCACTGCCGCCCCAGGCGGGCATTCCCCAGCCGCCAGGAGACGAAAAAGGCAAGCAGACAGCCAGCCAGGAGCATATAGTACAGTTGCTCCGGTTTGACCAAGTCCATCCCCAAGACGTTGATCTTGGGAATCTGCAGGATACCCTGTGCGCCCCCGATGAAGGGGGCCAAAAAGTTGGAAAGGGCCAGGATGCGGATGATCTCGCCAAAACCCAGGGTCACGATAGCCAGATAGTCGCCGCGCATCCGCAGCACCGGGACGCCTAGGATGATGCCCGCCGTCACCGCAGCCCCCACCGCGATGGGCAGGGCTGACCAGAAGGTGAACCCGCCGATGCCCAACTCGCCCTGAGAGGTCAGGACTCCCATCGTGTAGGCACCGATGGCGAAAAAGGCCACGTATCCCAGGTCCAGCAGGCCGGCGAAACCGACCACGATGTTCAACCCCAGGCCCATCAGGATGTAGAGGCCCACGTTGTCGATCACCTCGGTCAGGTAAGTGCGCAATATCATTGGCAGAAACAGCATAGCCAGGATGCCCAGCCCGATGCTGCTCCAACGAACAGCTTGCCGTTTGCGTGGCGGAAGCGCGCCCACGCGCTCGCGGAGCCGCTGCCCCCCACTGGCCCACCAGGCGGTCAGGCCAGCAGTGAGCGCAAAGACCAGCACAGCGCCCAATATCGAGAGCCCTCGCGCGGCAAAGACAAAGCCGCGGATGACCAGGCCGAGCCCCTGGTTGCCCCAGGCCAGGATGATCGTCTCCGAGAGGAGGCCGATCAAAAAGACCGCTGCCAAGCCGGCGAGGATGGGCCGCCGTATCCGCGAGGGCAAGATGGTGAGGCCGGCACTGACCAGGCCAAGTAGCACTGAGATGCCCATCATGATGAGCAACCCCGCCATCTCGCTCTGCCCAAACGTCAGCATCTGCAAGAGGTCAGGGGAGACATTGTGCATGAACCGGCGCAAGTCAAGGGGCAGGGCGACCAGGATCAGCACGGCGATGGGCAGGCCGGCGAGAAAACCGACCAGCGCCCCGCCGAGGAGCGTTTTGCCTTTCCCGCTGTCTCGACTTTGCTGGGCCACCAGGTAGGCGCTGCCCGCTATCGCGCCGAACAGAAAAACGTGCCCCACGGTGACCACACTGCCGATGACATCCCGTTCGGCGAACGTTCCCACCACGCCGATCAGGCTGAGCGAGAGGGCGATCACCCCGCCCAAAAAACCAAACCGACCGATCTTGCCCCAGTCGAAGAGCGATTTCTTGTCCATTGTGCTCTCCTATGCCTTTTCCTGGGCCAGTGGTTCGCCCAGAATGCCCTGGGGACGGAACATCAGGACCAGCACCAGCATAGTAAAGGCGATCACATCCTTTAGCTGGTAGGGGGCGGCGATGCCCAGACCCTCGAGAAACAGGTTCGGTCCAATGGCTTCGAACAATCCCAGCACCAGGCCACCCACCGCAGCGCCGGGGACGCTGCCGATCCCTCCCAGCACGGCGGCGGTAAAGGCCTTGAGGCCGGGGAAGAACCCCATGAAAAAGTTCACCTGCCGGTACATCAGGGCGTACAGTACGCCTGCGGCTCCTGCCAGCCCCGCGCCGACGGCGAAGGTGATCACGATCACTCGGTCCACGTCGATGCCCATCAGTGCGGCGATGTCCTTGTCTTCGGAGACGGCCCGCATTGCCTTGCCGGTCTTGGTGCGCATCACAAAGGCGTACAACCCCACCAGCAGGATGACGGAGGCGATGATAACCGTCCCCTGGACCTTGGTGATGTCGATCGGCCCGATGGACCACGTTCCGGTCAGTACCTCCACGGTGGGGAAGGCGGTGACGCCAGAGCCGTACAACCCGCGGAAAAAATATTGCCAAAAGAAAGAGGCACCGATAGCCGTGATCAGGGGCACCAGACGGGGAGCCCGCCGGAGCGGGCGGTAGGCCACGCGCTCGGTCAGCACGCCGATGCCCGCTGAGGTGGCCATCGCTACCACAGTGATCAAGAGCAGCGAGAGAAAGGGGTGGAGGTCAAAGAAGCCGGATTCGCTCAGGGGGATAGCGACAAAGACCGTGGCGGTAAAGATCCCCGACATGAAAAACTCGCTGTGGGCAAAGTTGATCATCAACAACACGCCATAGACCAGAGTATAGCCCATAGCGATCAGCGCGTAAAGGCTGCCCTGCGTCAGACCGAAAACGACAAAGTCAGTCCACTGCTCTGAGGTATAGCGGTTGTTCCTAAACGTCGCCACCGTGCCCCAGATGACGGCCACGATAACCGCCGAGCGGAAAATCCAGAGGATAATGTCCAGGAAATTGATGTTTCGAAATCGTTTCCGCAAAGCTTCTGCCATACTGTTCCTCCGCCGTACAAGGTGGGGGACGAGCCCGGGCGGAGCCGCCCGGACCCATCCCCTCTCGTGCTAGACGGTGTGATCAGACACCGGGCACCAAACTCACTACGGGTGATACTGCCATAGAGGCACGTACTCGCCGTTCTGGATCTGGTTGACCGCGATCTCTGGATCGGCGCAGTCGCCGTACTGGTTGCAGTTCAGCGTGCCCGTGATGCCGTCAAAGTCGTGGGTCCCGTACAGCGCATCGCGCAGAGCCTGCCGTCCGATGTGGAGCGTGCCGTCCTCATCCTGCTCGGCGACCTGCTCGACAGCGGCGAGGAGCATCGTCGTCCCATCATAAGCGTGGGCGTGGAAAACGCTCAACGGGGGCTCGCCGTACTTTTCCTGGTGAACCTGCAGGAAGTGATCGTAGAGCGGGTTCTCAAAGGCTAGGTTGGGCCCGGAGATGTACATCCCCTCGCAGGCCTCGCCCGCCGCCTCGACAAAGTCCGGCGAGAAGCAGCCATCCGCGGCCGCCAGGATCGTGTTCTCCAGGCCGGCAACCTCTTTGGCCTGGACGGTGATCTGGGCCCCTTCGGGGATAAAGATGGGGTAGTAGAGGAACTCGGGCGAGCCGGCGGCAATGGTGGTCAGGATGGGGTGCATATCGGTGTCGCCAACGTTTACCGCTTCCTGGGCCGTGATGGTGCCACCCAGCTCGGTGAACGTGTCGGCGAACACCTGCTGCAACTGCTCGGCGTATGGGCTGCCGTCGTGGATGGTGGCGGCGGTGCGCAGGCCCAGTTCGTTGTAGACATAGTAGGCCATCGCCGCGCCCTGCACCTTGTCGTTGTGGCAGGTGCGCAGGTAGCCGGGGTTCCAGGACTGATCGGGGTCAGTCAGCGATGGGGCGGTGTTGGAGGGCGAGATCAGCACCATGCCGGCGTCGGAAGCGATCTTGGATGCCGGGACGCCCGCGCTGGAGCAGTTGGTGCCGATGATGCCGATCAGGCTGGGGTCGGAGACCAG
>JAOZPF010000254.1 GCA_029932895.1 Anaerolineae bacterium
GGGCGCATTGTGGCCCTGGGGACCTCGTCCGAATTGAAGCGCGAACTGCTTGGCCCGCCGCTGATGGAACTGCAGGTTGTCGGTTCGCCCAATGGCCTGATGTCCGTTGTGGAGCGCTTTGCTCAGCCTGTGGGAAGCGGGGATGGCTGGCTGCGCTACGAGGCCGAGCGACCAGAGCACGTCAACCCTCTGCTGTTGCAGGCCCTGACCAGGGCGGGGGTGCAAGTGGTCGCCCTGAGCCGGGTTCAGCGCAGCCTGGAGGATGTCTACCTGCAGGTCGTAGAGCAATCGGAATGAGTCATCAATCATCGCTGACGACCACGCGGTGGGAGTGGATACGGCCGACGCTGGCTCTCGCCCGGCGCGAAGTGCGCGATGGCATACGCGATTGGCGCATCATCACTCCTGTCTTGTTCCTCACATTCGGTTTTCCCGTGCTGATGTATCAACTTGCCCTAATGGCGCGGGATATGTTCCAAACACAGTGGGGAGTGGCTGGGATCGAGACCCGCGTGCTACCCTTGTTGCTGATGGTTGTGGGCTTTTTCCCCTCCTCGGTCGCGCTGATCATTGCTTTGGAGACGTTCGTTGGTGAACGGGAGCGGCGGAGCCTGGAGCCGTTGCTCGCCACGCCCCTCTCGGACACGCAACTTTACTTGGGCAAGAGCCTGGCGGCTCTGTTCCTCCCTCTCGTAGCCAGCGGTTTGGGGATTACGGTCTATATGTTACTGTTCTCGCGCGAGGGGTGGTTGCCTTCCCCGCTTTTGCTGCTCCAGGTCGTGGCCCTGACGGCGGCCGAGGCGTTGGTGATGGTCTCGGCAGCAGTCATTGTGTCCAGCCAGACCACTAGCGTGCGGGAAGCCAATCTCTTGGCCAGCTTTATCATCATCCCCATTGGTCTCCTAGTGCAAGGGGAGAGCCTCACCATCCTCAAGGTTGGCAATGATGTCCTGTGGGTCATCTTTACTCTTCTGGTTGCCGCCGACGTGGTGCTGGTGCGGGTGGGGATGAGTCTGTTCAGCCGCGAGGGGTTGCTGGGGCGCGAGATCAAGGAACTGAACCTGATCAAGTTCCTGTCTGCGTTCGGTCTTGGGATTGGAAGTGAGCGGGCGGGCGTGAAGCGGTTACCACGCCCACTGCGCTGGCTGGCTGCGTTGCGGGAATTGTATCGCCAGGTTCCGGCGGCACTGCACCGTTCCCGCTTGGTGGCCGCGCTGGAATCAGCGCGGATAACCACGCGGGTGATGTGGATGCGGCAGACACTGGCCCTCACGCGGCGCGAAGTGCGCGATAGCCTGCGTGACCTGCGTATCATTTCTCCCATCTTTCTCCTCACGCTCACTTTTCCTGTGCTGATGAACATATTTGCTACACGGGCGCAGAACATGTTCTACGAGCAGTGGGGAGTGGCGGGGGTTGAGGCTCACCTGTTGCCCTTGGTACTGATGGTTGTGGGCTTTTTCCCCGCCTCGGTCTCGCTGATCATTGCTCTGGAGACGTTCGTTGGTGAACATGAGCGGCGGAGCCTGGAGCCGTTGCTGGTCACGCCTCTCTCGGATGCGCAACTCTACCTTGGCAAGACCCTGGCGGCCTTGTTTCTGCCTCTTGGAGCCAGCGGTTTGGGGCTCGCTGTCTATTTGTTGCTGTTCTCGCAGGGGTGGTCACCTGCACCGCTGTTGCTGTTCCAGATCGTGGCCCTGACGGCGGCCGAGGCGCTGGTGATGGTTTCGGCGGCGGTCATCGTGTCCAGTCAGACCACCAGTGTACGAGCGGCCAACCTGTTGGCTAGTTTTATCGTCATCCCCATCGCCCTGCTGGTTATGGGAGAGGGAATCATTGTCATCTGGGCCGGTAGCAATGTGTTGTGGTATATTTGGGTCTTTGT
Organism: Anaerolineae bacterium; assembly: GCA_029932895.1. GTDB lineage: Bacteria > Chloroflexota > Anaerolineae > B4-G1 > DUEL01 > JAOZPF01. The sequence continues at coordinate 1,886 of JAOZPF010000254.1, forward strand.
GATCGTCGCCGAGGTGTTGTTGGTGCGGATGGGGCTGCGCTTGTTCAACCGCGAGGGGTTATTGGGGCGCGAGATCGACGAGCTGAACCTAGGCGGTATCTGGCGCATGTTCCGCCGCCATCTGGGGTGGCAGCGGTGGTTTTTGGGCCTTGATGCGGAGCGGCTGCCGCGTCCCCTGCGCTGGCTGTCCACACTGCTGGGGTTGTACCGCGAGGTTCCGGTCATGCTGCGCCGCTCCCGGCTGGCGATCGCGCTTGTGCTGGTTGGACTTGGGGGCGCTGGGGTGGTGGGTTGGCTGTTCGCGGTTCGCTTCCCTTTGCCAGCCGAGTTTCTGGCGCTGGATACCATTACAGAAGAGAGCTTTTTGTCCACGACGACCTTGCTGCCTGCCTTTACTACCTGGGGGGTGTTCAGCAACAACGTCCGCTCCCTGACGGCGGCGGCGTTACTGGGGACCTTTTCCTTTGGTGCGTTGGCAGTGGTACTGCTGATGGTGCCGTTGGCGGTCATCGCCTACTTTTGTTTCCAGGTCGCCTGGGCGGGGTACAGCCCGCTTCTCTTTCTAGGGACCTTTATCGCGCCGCATGCCGTCCTGGAGCTGCCGGCGGCGGTCATTGCCACCGGCCTAGCGGTTCGCTTGGGGGCAGTCTTTATCGCTCCCCCCAAAGGGATGACGGTGGGCGAGGCCTGGATTCAGGCATTGACCGATCTGATCAAGCTGTTTCTGGCTCTGGTTATCCCCATGTTGGCTGCTGCCGCCTGGATAGAGGTCCACATCAGCCCGGCGCTGGTGCTGATGGTCTACGGGGGATAAAGCGGGAGAACACCTAGAGCAGTTCCAAATAACATCGTCAAGGTATTTGCGTGGTAACGGCACGGGGGCGGCACAAGGCCACCCCCGTGGCTGTTTTGCCCCGTCGGGTGATTACGGTACCTCGTGGACGATCACGTTCTGATTCGCTCCTAGCTCGTCTGGAGCCACGTCGTCTTCTGTCAAAAAGACCTCGGTGTTGCCGTGGCAGGCGTTGCAAGACGCATTTTGGGGCGTCTGCCGCTGAATGTTGTGCGGCGTGGCATAGGTCCACGTGGGCCGGTTGTCATAGTTGGAGAGCAGATCGTCGCCGTAGAAGGCGAAGGTGTCCCGCGCCACAGGCACGTGGCGCAGCAACACAAATTCCCACGGTCGCTCGGGACTCCGGATCGGGTTGTGGCCGATGCGGAGCAACATCTGCGAGGGGTCGATGTGGAAATAAGGCTGGTCCTCGTCCGAGAGCTGCACGTGGCAGTTGTAGCAATTCTTGTACTCTACCGAGTGGCAGACCTGGCACTGGAGCCGCTGCAGGTGGACCGCGTCATGTTGCTCGATCCCGTCGTCGGGACCAACATCCTCATGGCAGCCGTCGGCGGTGCAAGATGGTGTCACCGGGCCGTCGTAGCGGTGGTCAAAGTCCCCCTGCGCGCCGTGCATCTCGGTGGCGGTGTGGCACTCGAAACAGGCCATGCCGCCGGGGTTAAAGTGGACATCGGCCGGGTAGCGCCCGCCTTCCGCCCGCTCGTTTCTGCCCTTGTACTCGTCATTGACACGGCTGCCGTGGCAGCCGGTGCAGGTCAGGTTCATCGGCGGGATCTCTTTAAAGTCATGGTCGGCGAGTAGGCCGCTGCCGTTGGTGGCGGGGCGACTGACGTGGCACTGACCACAAGAGGCGTGACAACTGGTGCATTGGTCGTTGTAGGCCTCCATCAGTTGGGGCCAGTGAGTTTCGTCGCTGCGGCTGGATAGGTCGGTCAGATAGCCCTGCAGGGTCATATGGAGACTCCCGGCGTGGGCCTGGGTGATATCGGCGTGACATAGCCCGCAGGCCTGTTCCGGGTCGGGATCGTGCACCATCCCCTCGTGGGCCGTGTCCATATCGTCGGTCCCGTTAGTTCCCCCGTGGCAAGCGATGCAGCCGAATTGGGCGTGATATGTAGCCAGGAATCCCTCATCGCCGAGGAAGACCTTTTCCCATGCCTCCAACGGAGGCAACGCGCCCCCTCAGCCCTCTCCTTCGGAGAGGGATTCAGTCTCTTCTGGCTCTACCGCCAACTCCTGCAGAGCTTCCTGGTTGGTATGGCAGGCAATGCAGTTGCTACTATCGGTCCCGGCAATACTCTCCTGGCTGGGAGGGATCATGGGGAAGCGGTCACTTGCGGCCTGTACGGGGGGGGCTTGAGCGCCGTTTGCTCCAGCGCCGGCGA
>JAOZPF010000255.1 GCA_029932895.1 Anaerolineae bacterium
TCTGGACATCGGCGACGAGAAGGTGGGCGGCACCTCGCCGGTGGGCATTTACCCTAGCGGGGCCAGCCCCTATGGCATCGAGGACATGAGCGGTAACGTGTGGGAGTGGTGCTCCAGTCTCTTTCGAGATTATCCCTACGACGCGGATGACGGGCGCGAGGGCCTGGAGACGGAGGGCTTCCGGGTGTTGCGTGGCGGGTCGTGGGTCGGCAACGTCGAGAGGGGCGCGCGCTGCGCCTATCGCTACGTCGGTCGCCCAGCCGGCTTCCTCGTCGTCACCCTCGGGTTTCGTGTGGTAGTTGGTTCCCCTCACTCTCCACCCAAGTCCTGAACTACTGAGCTGCTGGTTTCTGAACTTCTGAAAGGCGCGAGCGAAGCCATGCCCTGAGCAGCGTCGAAGGGGAGCGCCCCGCCCTAATGTCGCGAAGCGACTTGCCGGCTCAAGGGCTCCCAGCCCCCGTCTCGGGGGCGTTGCTCACGGCCAATCGCCCTCAGGGACGAAGGCTCAGAGCAACCTGAAAAGCTCCCAACCCGTTCCGAGAGTAACAGGGAAGGCTGGCGATGACTTTCAAACCACATCAAGATCCAACTCACCTCTACTTTATCACCGCCACCGTGCTGGGCTGGAAGCAACTCTTCATCCGACCAGCCTACGCTCAAATCGTCTTGGATTCCCTGGATTGGCACCGCAAGCACGGTCGCTGGGCACTCTATGCCTATGTTCTGATGCCCAACCATCTACATGCCATCATCAAGCCGCTAGGAGATCAGTCCATTTCTAGCGTGTTGCAGTCCTTTGGCTCCTTTACGGCGCACGCGATCCTGGCTCGCTTGAGAGACGATGCACGTCACGATCTTCTGGCGTTCTTCGCCCAACGCCACGATCGGGATGCCAGCAAGAAACATCAGATCTGGCAACCGATTCAGGCCAAGAACGTCTATTCAGTCACGTTCCTGCGTGAAAAGCTCGAGTATACGCACAACAACCCGGTGGCGAAACAGTGGCGTCTGGCGGAGGAGCGGGCGGACTACGCCTATTCCAGTGCTTGCTTCTACGATAGGGGCCTTGCACCGATTGTAGAGGTAGATGACATCCGGGAATGGTGTTAGTATTACTGGTTGAACTTGATTTGATGACCCGCCCCCGCGGACGGGGACTCAGAGCGATTAGAAACCGCCCCGCCCCCCGTGGTAGGCCAACCGGTCGAAACCTGGGGCGGGGCACCGGTCATCGCCTGACCATTACTTGACGGGTCAGTCATCATATCGGAGGAACACGCATGGAACACCGAGATCGCCCAGACGAACGGGACCGCTACGAGTCCATCGAGGTCAAGGGAGGCGCAGTCGGCGCGGTGGGCGGTGAAGGTCATGAGATCCACATGCCCGTCACCATTGTCCAGACGCCGCCCGAGCCGCCGCCGGATCTAGACGCGCTGCGCCAGGACTACCTGGCCCACCTGCGCCGCGCCTGCCGCCACCTGGATTTCAAGGGCATCCCCCAGGTGGAACGGGTAGCGGCACTGCTGCCCCTGGAAGGAGTGTACGTCGGGTTGCTGGCCCGGCGGGAGTTGCCCGAGGGCGAGACCTGGGCGCGGGTGGCCGGCCGTACCCTCGACGAAGCAATGTTGGCCGAAACGGAGGGAGCCACCGCCGAGGGGCTGGAGCGACGCGCCGGGACGGCCGAGCCGGTCCCGGTGGAGAGGCTTCTGGGGGAGAACCAGGGATTGGTCGTCCTGGGCGATCCCGGCGCGGGGAAGAGCACGCTGCTCAAGGTGTTGGCCCTGGCCTGCGCCGAGGGGCGGGCCGAAGAGCGGCTGGGACTGCCCGGCGCCCCCCTGCCGATACTGCTGCCCCTGGCGGCCTACGCCGCATCGCTGCGCGAAAGAGAACGCTGCCTGGAAGACTTCATGCCCGACTACTTTCGCCTGCGGGGCATTTCCCAGGATCTGAGCCCCCTCTTTGCCGACGCGCTGGCTCAGGGGCAGGCGCTGGTGCTGCTGGACGGCCTGGACGAGGTGCTGGAAGGCCGTGCTTTCGTCGCCGACCGCGTGGAAGAGTTCTTCCGGGAACACGCACCGGCGGGCAACCGGCTGGTCGTCACCAGCCGCATCGTCGGCTACCGCGAAGCGCCCCTGCGCGCCGAGGGGCTGGCCACCGTCACCCTGGTGGATTTCCGCCGCCAGCAGATCGAGCAGTTCGCCCATAACTGGTGCCACGCCTTCGAGGTGGCCACCCACGGCGACACGCCGGAGGCCCACCGTGATGCGGAAATCGAGAAGAAAGAGCTCCTGGACGCGGTGTTCAGCAACCCGGGCGTGGAGCGTCTGGCCAGCAACCCCCTGCTGCTGACCATCCTGGCCCTCATCAAGCGCCAGGGGGTGACGCTGCCCCATCGCCGGGTGGAGCTTTACGAGCTGTACCTCAGGACGTTGATCAGCGCCTGGAGCCAGGCCCGTGCCCTGGACCGGCGGCCGGTGGGACCGGAGCTGGACTACCTGGAGACGGCGCGGGTGCTGGCTCCGCTGGCCCTCTGGCTGCGGGAGACGAATCCCAGTGCCGGACTGGCCCGCCAGGCGGAGATGGAGCGCTGGCTGGCGGAGTACTACCGGGGCGATGAGTGGGGTATGCCGCCCGGCGAAGCCCGCCGACGGGCGAGGGGCTTCCTGAGTGCTGTGCGCCGCTATTCCAACCTGCTCGTCGAGCGGGGCGAGGGCACCTACGGCTTCATCCACCTGACCTTCGAGGAGTACCTGGCTGCGCAGGGGGTGGCCCAGCGGGGCGAGCTTGATTTGAGTCGGGCGACGAAGTTGCTGCTGGAACACCTGGACGACCTGGCCTGGCACGAGACGACGCTGCTCACCGTGGGCTACCTGGGCATTGTGCAGCGCAACCGGCGCTCCGCCTCGGCGGTCATCGAGAGTTTGCTGGCGGCGGAACGGGAAGGGGACGGGCGGGGCTGGAACGTGGTCGTCGCCGGCGAGGCGCTGCGCGACGTGGGAGCGGTGGGAATCACCGATCGCTGCCGGAACCGGGTATTGGACGCGCTGGTGGAGACGATGCAGGACGCCGCCGTGCGGCCCGATTATCGCCGCCGGGCCGGGTTGTTGCTGGGCTGGTTAGGCTGGCTGCCGGACGACCTGGACGAGTGGGTCGAGATACCGGGCGGGCCGTTCCTATACGGCGAGGATAAGAAGCGGCGGATCATTGAGCGGTCCTATCTCATCGGCAAGTATCCGGTGACCAACGTCCAGTTCGCCCGTTTCGTGGAGGCTGGGGGGTACGAGGATGCGAGCTACTGGTCGGCAGAGGGCATGGCCTGGCAGAGTGGAGAGTGCGATGATCAGGTGCCTGGACCGTGGCGAGATTGGGTCAAGAAGCGCCCGCCGGAAGAGCGGAACCGGCCCTGGTGGTGGGACGATCCAGAACGCGCCAACCCGCTGGTGCCGGTGGTGGGCGTCAGTTGGTTCGAGGCCCAGGCCTACTGCCACTGGCTTACGAGTGAGTTGCGCCAGGCGGGCGTGATTGGAGAGGATGAAGTAGCCCGCCTGCCGGCTGAGGAAGAGTGGGAACGGGCGGCGCGGGGCACCGGCGGGCGAACCTATCCCTGGGGCGAGGGTTTCGACGTTGCCCGGGCCAACCTGAAAATCGGCCCACACCCGGCGGAGGGGACGACGGCTGTCTGCACCTACCCGAATGGCATCAGCCCCGATGGTGTGTGGGACTGTTCCGGCAACGTCTGGGAGTGGACGGCGAGTTGGTGGCGTAAGGGTGAAACCCGGGTGTTGCGTGGCGGGTCGTGGTTCCTCAGCCCCGGGAGGTACGCGCGCTGCGCCTATCGCTACTTCGGTCTCCCAGCCGTCTTCGTCGACAACTTCGGGTTTCGGGTGCTAGTCAGTTCCCCTCACTCTCCACCTACGTCCTGAGCTGCTGAACTGCTGACTTCTGAACTTCTGATCGCGCGCGGAGCGCGCGCGGTTTCCAGACCTGACAGGTTTTTGAACCCTGTCAGGTCTCGCGGGAGATAATCATGAACCACCG
>JAOZPF010000256.1 GCA_029932895.1 Anaerolineae bacterium
TCATCCTCCGCCACGCCGATCCGCCTGCTTTCCTGCGCGCCCTGGAGATCCCTCTGGGGTGGCGAGTGGATGTGGACCCGGTGGATGTGCTGTAGGAGCGCGGCGTGTTTCCCCGTCAGTATCCCCGCAACAGCAGGGGAATGAACGTGTACCGCCAGGTCGGCGTTGCATAGCGCAGGTCGTAGGTGGAATTGCTGGTATAGTAGCCGATGACTGGGTGGCTTGCGTTGTCGAGAGCCAGCGACCCCATGCTCTCTTCGCCAACGGTGTCCACTGTCGAGGTGTACCAATCCCCCTGGCTGCGCCAGGCATACGTCATGTAATAATTCCCCGGCCTCTTGACGACATAGACCAGGTGCGGGTTGTCTGCCCGGTCCAGAGCGAGCGATGTCCAGGCGTCTGTGCCCTCGTTCCCGCTGTCAACCGTCTCGCTGAGCCAGGTTGTGCCGCTGAGCCACAGGTACTTTATCGTGCGGGACTGCGATTGTTGGTAGGCGATATGCGGTCGGTCGGCTGAATCCAGGGCCAGGGAGGTGTAATAGCCAAAACGCCCGCTCACTGTCTCGCTGAACCAGGTGGAGCCGTCGAACCAGGTATAGCGCAGGCCGTCCCAGCTATCGCTGTAGCTGATGTGCGGATGACCGGCTTGGTCGAGGGCCAGGGAGGTGTAACCGGCGACCCCTGAGTCGTCTACCGTGACGCTGAGCCAGGTCGTGCCACTGAGCCAGGCGTAGCGCAGTCTGTTATTGCCCCGGTCGTAATAGCTGATGTGCGGGTTGTCGGACGAGTCCAGCGCCAGGGAGGCGTGTACGCCGGTCCGAAAGTTGGTGTCGTCCACGGTGGTGGAGAGCCAGGTCGTGCCGCTCAGCCAGGCGTACTTGAGACAGTATCGGGGCCGGTCGACATGGTAGGCGATGTGCGGGGCGCCGACCGAGTCGAGGGCCAGGGAGGAGAACCAGCCCGCGTCACCTTCGCTGTCCACCGTGTCGCTGAGCCAGGTCGTTCCGCTGAGCCAGGCGTACAGCAGGTCGCCGTGCTCCGCTTCGTAGTAGCTGATGTGCGGGACGCCGGCCGCGTCCAGCGCCAGCGAGGGATACCGGCCCGGGTCGCGGCTGGTGTCCACGACCTCGCTGCTCCAGCCGCCGCCGTCCGGTGAAGCGTACTGGAGGAGCCTGTTATACCAGTGAAAGTAGGCGATGTGCGGCGTGTCGGATTGGTCAATGGCGATGGTGGGGCGGACGCCGGGCGAAGAGATGATGGCGTCCACCGTCTCTGTGACCCAGGAGGGGCCGTTCAGCCAGGTGTGCATAATGAGGTCATCGGAAGCCTGGTAGTAGGCAATGTGAGGAACGTCGGCCGAGTCCAGCGCCAGCGACGGATACCAGCCGGTCCAATATGGGTCGCTGTCCACCGTCTCACTGAGCCAGGTGGTCCCGCTGAGCCAGGCGTACTTGAGGGCGTGGTTGGTCGCGTCATAGTAGGCGATGCGGGGCTGCGCGGCCGAGTCCAGGGCCAGGGAATTGGCAGAGCCGACGTCGCCCATCGCGTCCACCGTTTCGCTGAGCCAGGTGGTCCCGCTGAGCCAGGCATGCTTGAGATCGTGGTTGGTGTTGTCGCTGTAGCTGATGTGAGGGACGCCGGTCGAGTCTAGCGCCAGGGAGTTGACCGAGCCGACCTGCCCGACGCTGTCCACGACGGTGCTGAGCCAGGTTGTACCGCTGAGCCAGGCATATCTCAAATCCCTCGTGGTGCGCTCATAGTAGCTGATGTGCGGCTGGTCGGCGGAATCCAAGGCCAGGGAGGTGCTGTTCCCTGTCTCGTTTACGCCGTCCACGGTGACACTGAGCCAGGTCGTGCCGCTCAGCCAGGCGTACTTGAGGGTCAATTCGGGCCAGCCGGTGCTATAGCTGATGTGCGGCCTGCCGGCCGAGTCCAGCACCAGGGAGCATCCCTGCGCCGTGTTGTTGCCGTCCACAGCCTGGACGTGCCATGCGGCCCCGTCGTGCCAGGCATAGTAGAGGCCGTCGCCGCCGTAAGCGATGTGGGGGTGGTCGCTGGCGTCCATCGCCAGACCGACCTGGTCATCGAGCAAGTGCCCGACGTCAACCGGTTCCAGGTTCCAACGTTGTGAGACTGTGGTTTGAGGGGCAGTCTGTCGGGCCGTATCTGCGGGCTGGTGGGCGGCGATAGCGGCGGGGGAGCGGATGAGAAACAGAAGCGCGGCGGTGGATAGCGTCGCCAGGACGAGGGACGCGCCAATCCATTCCTTCCTATTCATTTGATCACCTCCTCGGCAGGGGGGCGGCGCGCCGCTTCCCTCTTGCCGTTATTGCCTCTTGGCCGCTGTGGCGAGGCGCTGGCGTGTGGGAGGCGGCGGGGCTAGTTTTGGTTGGAGTCGAACTTTTTGGTAGCGCGCTGGCGGGAAAAGGCGGCGGCGACTACGCGCTTGGCGGCCGCGGGGGCGGCCTGCATCGCGTCCAGGTCAGCAGCCATCCCTGCCGTCTCCTCCTCGGCCCGTTCCTCACCCAGCAGGGCGGCGTACTCTCGCAGGGCGGCTATCCCGGCATCGGCGCGTTTGCTCCCCTCGGCTGCGCCCTTGGCCATCGCCCGGGAGACGCCCAGCACATTGGCTGCTTTCATCTGGTCCAACACCCGCTCCACCACCGGGGCGACGACGCCGTCCCGCTGGCCGAAGGCGGTCTGTTCCACAAAGCGCACTGTGACGCGATTAAGCTCCGTGCTCAGGTGGTTCCCTGCGGGCGAGCGATAAGTCAGGTTCCCCTCGATGCTGAGCCGCGTGCCGGGCGACTGCGCCGGCATAGTCAGGCGGATGGGGATCTCCAACTCGATGTCGCTGGGGATGTCGCCGATAGAGATAGACGCCTCGCCGTCTCCCTGGTGGGCAGGGTAGGCAGCGGAGAGAGGAAAGATGGTGGAGCCGGGCGGAACGGTCAAGTTGATGGTCGCTTCACGGGCGGCCAGAGCGGCCACCTCGCCCAGTTCACCGGTCAGATAAGCGCCGATCTGGGTGGCGTCCTTGACGTGGTAGAAGCGGCCGCCGCCCTGGGTGGCGATCTCGGCCATCAGCGCCTCGTTATAGTCGGAGCCGACGCCGAGGGTGGAGATGATCGTCCCTTGCTGTCTCCCCTCGTAGGCGCGGTAGCCCACCTTTTCGACGTCGGTCTCGCCCACGTTGGCCTGACCGTCGCTGAGCAGAAGCACCAGGTTGGTCTCTTGCCGCAGTGCTTTGACTTTTTCCAGGCCCAGTTCCAGCCCACCGCAGAGGGCGGTCCGGCCCCCGGCGGCGATCTCGGCGACGGTCTGCTCGATGAGGCTGCGGCTGTGCTCGTTGAGGGGCACCGGCTCCAGGGCACACCGCACATTGTTGGCAAAGGTGACCAGGGCAAAGATATCGCCGTCGTGGAGGCGGCGCAGCGCCTGGCGCACGGCCTCTTTGGCTTGGGCCAGCTTTTGGCCGCGCATCGAGCCAGAGACATCGAGCACGGCGGCAAAGCTGAGTGGCTGGCGGCCGGTCTCGGTGGGAGCAGCCTCCTCCGGCGGGACCTGTTGGGGGGTACGCAGGGTGATGAGCAGGTGGCGGTCGACGTTACGCCCGCTGGGGGCCTTTACCTGGTCCAACTCCATCTCGGCGCGGACGTAGGAGCCTTGCTGACCCGGTGGGGGGGGTTCCTCAAAGGCCAGCTCCCCTCCACATCGGGCGCAGCTCTTGACGCCCTCCGGCTCATCCTGCAGCAACCCGCAATACAGGCAACGCATTAGTTTGGGCACGGGGTTCTCTCCTCTCTGTTGGCTAGGTCAAGTATAGCATAGGGGATGGGGGGTGTCAAAAAGGAGGTGAACAAGGAGTACATTTCACTCTGGGCAGATAATTTGAGCCACAATCAGTTTGTTCATACCATCAATCGGCAAAAATGCCAAGTGCCTGGCACCTGTGCCGGGGTAGTTACCCGGACTGTAGGCTTTGGCCGGGGTACTTGGCTTCCCATTGGAGCCTGGGTTCCTCAACCCGGCTAAAGCCT
>JAOZPF010000257.1 GCA_029932895.1 Anaerolineae bacterium
CGGACCGCCCGTGGCTATCCATCGTCACTACGACGGGAAAATCCGCAACGCGGATGACCCAAAAGGCCTCCGGCACGCCGAACTCTTCCTTCTTGGAGACGGCCACGACCTCTGTGACCGCATTGGCGATGAGCGAGGCCGCACCGCCGACGGCGTGAAAATAGACCGCGCCCTGTTCCTGACAGGCACGCAGGGTGCCAAGCCCCATACCACCCTTGCCGATCACACCGCGCATTCCAAAGTGGGCCATGATCTCGGCCTGGTACGGCTCCTCGCGGATCGAGGTCGTGGGACCAGCAGCGACAAACTCCCACCGGCCGTCCTCCTGCTGACGCACCACCGGCCCGCAGTGGTAAATGACCCCGCCGGCCAGCAGCCGCTTTAGCTCCTCGTAGAGGAGCCGTTCGCTCTCCGGCACCTCGGCAGCACGGCAAAAGTTCTCGATGAGGTACTTGTGGGCCGCATCCCGCCCGGTGACGATCAGGCCAGAAAGATGCACCGTATCGCCCACGTGGAGAGCGCGAACCTCCTCCTCCGAAATCGGTACTGTCAGATCGTAACTCGCCATTACCCCCTCCGCCTAGGAAAACACCACTTGCCCACCCCGCACATCCATCCGTGCCCGCCGGCAGGCCCAGCACATATAGGCCACGGTGACGAAATAGCAGGCCGGGAGGCGGTGGTAGGCACCGATCTTGACCCCAAACACCGTGGTCTTGCCGCCAAAGCCCATCGGCCCGATGCCCAACTGGTTGCACTCCTGCAACAGCCGCTCCTCCAGCGCCGCCAGCTCGGGCACCGGGTTGGTGTCGCCCAGCGGGCGAAAGAGCTGCTCCTTGGCGCGAATGTAGCCGTTGCCACGGTCCGTGCCCAGTGCGACCCCCAGCACCCCGGGCGCGCATCCCTTCCCCTGTGCCTGGTAGACCGCGTCTAGAACGACCTTCCGCACCCCCTCCAGGTCCCGGCCTGCCTTCAGCGGGCTATATGGCAGCTTGTACTGCGCGCTCACGTTCTCGCTCCCCCCACCTTTTAGCAGCAAATTCACACGCAGGTCCTCTCTTTCCCACTCCTCAAAGTGAAAAGTGGGGAATCCGGTCCCTAGATTGTCGCCGCTGTTGTGACCAGTGAGGGAATCGACCGCGTTGGGCCGCAGATAGGCGTGCCGGGTCGCCTCGGCCACCGCCTCCTCGATCTGCGTCCGCAGCTCCCGCGTGCTCATCCCCAAGGGATGGTACACATAAAAGGCCGGCAGCCCCGTGTCCTGGCAGACAGGGGTCGAGCGCTCGCGGGCCAGGGCGACGTTCCGCAGCACAGTATCCAACGCGCCGGCGGCGGCCGAGCCTGGCTCTTCCCGCTCCCGAGCGTCTCTCAGGGCCGCCTCCACATCAGCCGGCAGGCTCGTGGCCGCCCGGCGGACCAGTTCGACGAACGAATTGACCATGTTCTCCATCTCACAGCGCCTCCAATGCCACTATGATCCTCTCCACCTCCTCGACGGTCTCGGGGGCGGCATCAAAGATACCCTCCCCGCGCATATCCGCCTCGGTCAGCTCCGTGTTGGCAGAGAGATAGTCCAAAATAGGTACGGGGCTGTGCTCCTGGAGAAAAGCCCTGTCGCTCTCGCCACGTACCTTGTTGCCCACGGCATAGACGTTGGTGATGCCGATATCGGCTGCCAATTGGCGCACGCGCCTGGCCGTATCCAGGCTGCGCCGCCCCGGCTCCAGGACGACCAGAAACGCGTCCACCGCCCGGGCAGTCGCCCGCCCCAGGTGTTCCACCCCGGCCTCCATATCGAGAATCAACAGCTCGTCACGGTAGAGTATCAGATGCGTGACCAATGCTTTGAGCAACGCGCTTTCGGGGCAGATGCAGCCACTGCCGCCGACCTCGATGTCACCCAACCGCAGGAAGCGAATCCCCTGGTAGGAGACACTAAAGCGGTCGGGGATGTCGTCCACGCGGGGGTTGATGGTGAAAAAACCGCCGGAGGTACCCGGCTTGGCACCTGTACGCTCATAGATCAGATCATCCATCTCGGCAATCGGCGTGACCTGGGCGACCAGGTCGGGCGGGAACCCCAACGCCTCGGCCAGCCCGCCGGCTGGGTCAGCGTCGATGGCGATGACGCTGCGCCCGCGCCGGGCATAGATGTGGGCCAGCATAGCGGAGAGAGTCGTCTTGCCCACTCCCCCCTTCCCGCTTACAGCAATCTTGTTCAGTGGCACAGACACCTCCTGATATGTTTCCTATTCCAACAGCCCCCTGGCCCGCAGTGCCGGGCGGGGGTCGATGAGGCTTTTATCTAACTCGACCTTTTTCTCCTCCATCCCAAAGGCCAAAGCCATCAACTGGGTAATGTAGAGAACCGGCAACTCGAAATCCAGGTCCATCTGCACCTGCCGGTCCCCCACGTTCACCTGGCACAGCGGGCAGGCGGTGATGAGCAGCTCGGCACCAGAGGCCTTGGCATTCCTAATGATCTTGGCCGAGAGCTCCAACGCCACATCGGTCTGAGTGATCCCCAGACTTCCGCCACAGCAATCGGTCTTGTACGACCAATCGATCGGCTCTCCGCCCAACGCCCGCACGATCTCCTCCATACTGGTGGGGTTTTCAGGCTCCTTTGCGTTCGTGTACTTGGGCGGGCGCGTCGTCGCACACCCATAGTAGGAAGCCACCTTGAGCCCGTTCAATGGTTTCTTGACACTGGCGCGGATGGCATCCAGTCCAGCATACTGGAGCATCATCTCCACCGAGTGCAGCGCCTCGACCGTGCCCCGGTACTCGTGCCCCAGCCTCTTTTCCACCCCCGCCCGCAACTCGGGGCTGCGCTTTAACTCGTAGGTAGCCGCCCGGAAACGCTGGTAACACCCCAGGCATGGCGCGACCACCTCATCCATCCCCATCTGCTCGATGAGGGAGAGATTGACGGCGGAATAATAGGCCGCTAGCTCGGGGTCGGTGGTGTGCGCCGGGGTAGAGCCGCAACAGACCCAACCATGAAGCTCGACCAGCTCTACGTCCAACGTATCACACACCGCACGGAAGGTATGGTCGAACTCGGTAGCTGTGGATTCGAGAGAACAGCCTGGATAATACGCAATCGCGTTCGGCTTGTGCTCGACTCGCTTGGTGCGCTTGGGGGGACGCACGAACTCGGGCAGCAGCCTGATCTTGCGCTTGAGGATCATCCGCACCCCCAGGTCCATATCCTTGAGCGGGCGCAGCGTCAGCATATTCATCGCCAACATCAGCCCGGCCTCGTAAAGGCGACCCAGCAGGCGAATGATGCGTAAAAAGACCTGGGTGAACAACTCCACGTCACGCACGGGCGGCTTGATCCCCCGCCGCCGCGCCTCAATCCGCAGGACATCCATCACGCCCGCGACGTCTATCCCCTGCGGGCAGCGGGTCGTGCAAGTCACGCAGGCAGCGCAGACCCACGGGGTATTGACCTCCAGCACCTTGGCATCGTTCAACTGGATGGACCGCATCACCTGGTTGGGCAAAAGGTCCATGCGCTCCGCCACCGGGCAACCAGAGGAGCACTTCATGCACTGGTAGCACAGATAGGAGTTCGAGCCGGTGTGCCGCTCGACGATCTCGGCCAGCGTCTCCGTTCCAACGCGCTCTCTTGTCGCCATCACCATCTCCTAATGACAGCCCTATACCTGTGGGCGAGGCAAGAGGCCAGCCCCCTCGACGATCGGGCGCACCGCCTCTTCCCATTCTATGGCCATGATATGCACACCAGCCACCCCTTCGATCTCGCGGATCTCTTGAATCTGCTCAATGCAGATCTGGATACCCGTCTTGCGCCAGGCCTCCCGCCGCGCTTTTTTCTCCTCTTTGGGAATGCCCTTGATCGCCGCTGCCATACGGTCCACATACTCGTCCCGCACAAGCATTCCCGGCACCTTGTCCCGCCTGTACCGGGCTGCGCCGGAAGACTTGATCGGACCCACGCCAGCCAGGATAAAGACCTTTTCGTGCAATCCCAGGTCCACCACTCGCCTCATGTACTCGCGGAAGCGAG
>JAOZPF010000036.1 GCA_029932895.1 Anaerolineae bacterium
GGGCAATTCGGATGAGAACATGACCACGGTCGCTCCTCCCTCGAGCAACTCCCCGATGAGACGATAGATTTCTGCTTTGGCACCGACATCCACTCCCCTGGTGGGCTCGTCAAAGACGAAAACGCGAGCCTGAGAGAGCATCGCCTTGGAGATGACGACCTTTTGCTGGTTGCCGCCGCTTAGTTCGCGAGCGACCTGCGCCGGGCTGTATGTGCGTATACCTAGAGCGCTGATCTGCTGCCTGGCTGCCTCATCCTCGGCACGGGAACGAATCAGGCCGCCCCTTGTCCAACGCTGAAGGCTAGCGAGCGTCATATTCTCCTTGACCGAGAGTGAAAGTATCAGTCCCTCCTCGCGGCGGTCTTTGGGGATGAGTGCCACACCTGCTCGGAGGGCTTGGTGGGGAGAGCGAAAAGCGACACGCTGTCCATCTACCAGGATCTCGCCTTGGGTAGCCGCGCGGTCTCCCACCAGCATCTGTGCCAGTTCGGTCGTGCCGGAACCGATGACTCCGTAGATTCCCAGTATCTCGCCCTGGCGGACGCTGAAGGTGATGTCCTTGATGAGGATGCCGTCGCCCAGCCCACGGACTTGGAATAGTTCCGGGCCGAGCGCGACGTTCTTCTTGGGATACATGTCATCGAGCTGCCGCCCAACCATCAGAGAGACGATCTGGTCGGTGTCCGTTTGCCTCGCGTCCAGTGTCCCCACGTTGCGTCCATCGCGCATCACCGTGATCCGGTCCGCGATCTCAAAGACCTCCTCCATCCGGTGCGAGATGTAAAGAGTGCCGACCCCCTGCTCCTTGAGCCGTTTCAGCAGCTTGAAGAGGTAATGGATTTCGGCGCGAGTCAGCATCGCCGTAGGCTCATCTAGGACAAAGATCGCTGGCTTGTGTAGCAGGGCGCGTGTGATGGTCACCATTTGTCTCTGCCCGACACCGAGTTTGTGCACAGGTGTGTGTACGTCTATGGAGGCCCCCAGTGTGTCCAGGAGCCTGGCGGCTTCTTCATACATCTGGGGCCAGCGGACGAGGCCCAGCTTGCCGACGGGTTCTGCTCCCAGAAAGATGTTCTGCGCCACATCGAACCGTGGGACCAGGTTCAGCTCCTGATAGATGCATGCAACCCCGAGCTGTTGCGTCTGCCGTGGTGAACGTATCTTGACTGGCTTCCCTTGTATCCAGATCTCGCCCTCGTCGCAAGAATACACCCCGGTGAGAACCTTGATCAACGTGGACTTGCCTGCGCCGTTCTCTCCTACGAGTGCATGGATCTCGCCGCGTTCCAGATCAAGGTTGACATGGTCCAACGCCCGCACGCCGGGAAAGTCCTTGACGATACCTCGCATATCCAGGACTGGGCCAAGCTCGCTCCGTCGATCGCTTTCACTCATCGCTTATCCTGAGTCAAATTCGAGAGGGTCTTCCCCACTTTTAGGGGTGGGGAAGACCCTGGTGCCGGTGTGCGCTTACTCTCCAAATCGCTCGTTATAGATCTCGGCGGCGTTGCTTGCGTCCACTCCGATAGCCGGGACATATACTGTGCCTGTTTCGACATCCTCCCCGTTCAAGTAGCCGATCAGGATGTCGGCTGCTTTGGTGCCCATAGCTGCCATGTCCTGTGCCACTGTGAACACGAATGGACCACCAGCCATTATGGATTCGAGCACCTCCTGATCTCCATCAGCTCCGACGACAACGATTTCATCCCGTCCTGCCTCTTCGATGGCCTGCGCTGCGCCCACACCCTGACTGTCATAGCTGGCAACCACAGCGTCGATCTCGCCAGCGCCGTACTGTGTCAGGAGGGCCTCCATCTGTGCCTTTGCTTCGGGTACCTGGTTGGGCCAGCGAGCGGGGAACGGTCCTAGAAGCTCGATGCCGGGATGCTGCTCCATCTCGCCGTAGAATCCGTCCATCCGGATGTCCACCGGGGCGTAGCCCGGCTCATAGATCACGACGACGGTGCCTTCTTCGCCCACAAAGCGGATGACAGCTTCAGCCATCAGCCGGCCGATCTGGCCGTTGTCGGATGTGACGTCAGCCAGCACGGTGTCAGCCCCCAAATCCCCGGATACCACCGGGATCCCGGCAGCGATGGCGCTGTCTACCGCCCCTTTGATGTCCTGCCAGTTGGCGTCGCCCACAATGATCCCATCGACGCCTTGCTGAACCGCGTTCTCAATGTTTGCCACATGCTGAGTGACGTCACCTCCCGCCACTGACGGGATGGCTTCGGCCCCCAGAGCTTCCACCTCGGCGATGGCGGATTCGTGCAGGGTGGTCATGGTCCAGTTGTTGTGCGTGTTCCACGGCAGCGCGATGCGTAGAGTGCCCTCCTCCTCGTTTCCCTTGCAACCAGATAGTAGGACGACGGTCAGCAGTGAAACTGCCACCAGCGTCGACAATCCTTTCCACAGAGTTTTACCAGACATCTTTTTTTCCCTCCTCGCTCTTTGATGGGTAGAATGGTTGCTCTTTGTGAAGTGTGTCACCGTGCATCCTGTTCAGTCTTTCACCTCCTCTTCATTGTTCGGTCCTCCTATCCCTTGCGGTTGGAGCAGGGTTACCTCTCAATCTGGTATCAGGACGATCTTTAGGCCCTGTCTGCTTTCGGCCAGGTCAAACGCGCTTTCCCAGTCGGCTAGCGCGAGTACATGCGAGATGACCGGGCGGAGCTGGATGCGTCCCTGGGCGACCGCTCTCAGTCCCCTGTTCCAGCCTCGCCAGTTGGAGCTGAATACGCCGTGGATCTCGAGCTCTTTGATCACAATCTCGTCCAGGTCAACCTCAAAGGGATGCCCAAACAACCCTACCTGTGTGTACTTGCCTCCTTTGCGGACCGCGTTTATCCCGGTTCGGAAGGCGGGTGTAGCCCCGGAGCACTCGAACACCACATCGGCCCCCAGCCCGTCGGTCAGCTTGTGCACCAGTGACATGACATTTTCCTCTTCTACGTTGACGCAGAAATGGGCACCGAGGCTCTTGGCTAACGCCAGGCGATCATGATCGGCGCTGGTGCCCGTGATGATGACCTGCCCGCCTTCGGCGAGGGCGCATTGCATCGTCAAGAGGCCGATGGGGCCGGGGCCGGATACCAAGACCACATCGCCGGCGGTCACGCCTGTGAGCTCGCACACAGCGGAGGCGCATACCGCCAGTGGTTCACTCAGCGCTGCTTCCTCAAAGGAGAGGTTCTCAGGAAACAGGTGTACATTGGCCGCCTCGACGACAGTGTAGGTGGCAAAGGCTCCATCAGCCGCCCACCCCAGGCCGCGCCGCGTGAGACAGAGGTTGTAGTAGCCAGTCCTGCAAGCGCGACAGTGCCCACAGGTCTTGTAGACGACCTCCGCGACTACCCGTTGCCCCACTTCCAACCCGGTCACTCCCTCGCCCAGCTCTGCCACCTCGCCGCTGAATTCATGCCCCAGCACGACGGGCGGGAAACTAGGAAAAGTGTCGTGGCGGATGTGGATGTCGGTGCCGCAGATCCCGCAAGCTCTGACGCGAATTTTGACCTCGCCGGGACCAGGGCTGGGTTCTGGGACGTCCTTGTATTCCAGAAACCCCTTGCCTGCCTGTGTTTTGACCAGCGCTTTCATATTGCCTCCCCCAACGGGTCCAAAGGCTACTCTCCTTGCTCGGCGTCGAACGTCTCGAAAGCTTTGACCGCGATTTCCAATGCGGTCAAAGCGATGGGCCAGCCGGCATAGTTTTGCATTTGCATCAAGACCTCGGTGACCTCGTCCTTGGTGGCACCGACTCGCAATGCTCCGCCAATGTGACTTTCGAGTTGGGGCCATCGCCCCTGTACCGCCAGCGCTGCCACCGTACACAGCTCTCTAATCTTGAGCTCCAACCCTGGTCGGCAGTAATAGGCCCCGAAGCAGTACTTCATCAGATAATCGACGGCGTCGGGGTTGATGGCGCGGAACTTTTCGCGCCATTCGACTCCGTCCGGGCCAAATATCTCTGTGTGCTTGGCCGTCCCGATCTCGCGCAGCTTTTCTTCGTCCATTTCTGTATTCTCCTGGCAGAGTGTGTCTCTGGGTCCGTCCGGTGGGCTGTCGTTTGCTCACTCAGCGGGTCGTTTCCTCGTCGGCGTATATGAGCAGCTCGTCCAGCAGGTCCAGAGCTTGGTCCAACTCGTCCTCTGTGATAACGAGAGGGGGAGCGAGGATGAAGAAATTCCAGCGTGCCGCAAACGACACCCCCCTCTTTCGCCCCTCGGCCACAATGCGCGCTATAGCGGGCGAGCTGCCATTGAATGGCGCTAGCGGCGCGCGTGTGGCGCGGTCCTTGACCAACTCGATGGCGGCGAACAGCCCCTTCCCCCGCACCTCGCCGATGCTGGGATGGTGCTGTTGCATCTCGCGCAGACGGCCTAGCATCCGCTCGCCGAGCGCCTGGGAGCGCCCAATGAGTCCTTCCTCCTCATAAGCCTCCACCGCTGCCAGGCCCGCCGCACAGGCCAGAGGGTGCCCGAGGTAGGTCAGGCCGGCAAACAGTGTCCGGTCGTTGAAGAAAGAGGCGATCTCGTTGGAGATAACCACCGCGCCCAGCGGCACGGTGGCAGAGGTCAGCCCCTTGGCAGTGACGAGGATGTCGGGCTCTACGTCCCAGTGTTGGCTGGCGAACCACTTGCCTGTGCGCCCAAAGCCGGTCATCACTTCGTCGCATATCAAGAGCACGTTGTTAGCGGTGCAGATCTCGCGCAGCCGCTGCATATACCCATCCGGCGGCACAATGATGCCATTGCTGCCGACGATGGGTTCGACGAGAACCGCGGCTACCTTGTCCGGCCCCTCTAGGTGAATCAGCTCGTCGATGTGCTCGGCGCAGCGTAGCCCACAGGAGGGGTACTCGAGGCCAAAACTGCAACGATAGCAGTATGCATCTAGCGCCCGCACGACCCCCGGAATGCCTGGCTCCGCCGCCCATCGACGCGGGTCGCCCGAGAGCGTCATAGCCCCGGCCGAAGCGCCGTGGTATGAGCGGTAGCGTGTGATGATCTTGTTGCGCCCGGTGAACCATCTGGCGATCTTGAGGGCGTTCTCGTTTGCCTCGGCGCCGCCATTGGTGAAAAAGGTCTTGACCAAGTTCGGCGGTGTCACCTGTGCCAGTTTCTGGGCTAGGCGGGCGCGGGGGATACTGCCCCACGAACCCTGGATGAAGCAGAGTTGACTCGCCTGCTCCCTGATCGCCGCCACGACCTTGGGGTGTTGGTGCCCCAGGTTGTTGCACATTGCCTGAGAGCTAAAGTCCAGATACCGCTGCCCATCCATGTCCCAGAAGGTCGCTCCCTCCCCTCCGACGACCACCGGCGCTTGGTACTGGCTTTGCACGCACCAGGAGTGCATGACATAATCCCGTTCAAGTTTGCGGATCTCGGCATGCGCGGACTGGCCCGCGGTGGGAGTGTGGTTGGAATCTGTGGTCATTTGCTGCTCCTCCTAGATTAGCGATCCGACTCGTCTCGACAGTCAAGCGGCTGCCCAAAGAGGGGTGAATAATTGGCTTGTCCGACGGAGGTGGCGCAAGGCTAGAGGCGGTCTCGTTCCTGTGGCGTCACTTCCGTGGCGTGTGAGTATAGATGTTGCTGGCGCGAGCTCCGATGCGATCAATGTTGTGAAGGATCAACATAGCCCACACGAGCGGAAATCTCGGTTGCAGTGCGCTGCAGCGAGGCGATCATCTCGGTGGCCATCTCGCCCTCGATGCGTGCTGCCAATCCAGAGACGCTCATGGCGGCGATCACCTCGCCGGTTCGCCCACGAATTGGCACGCCCAGCGCGTGTACAAAGCTTTCATATTCGCCCCAGGCCCTGGCGTACCCCTGCTCGCGGATCAGCGCCAGTTCCTTGAGCAACTCGTCACGCGAGGTGATCGTGTTGTCCGAATAGCGCTCGAGCTTCTCGGGCAGATGGGCCTTGACGTATTCGGGACCGGCATAGGCCAGAAGGACCTTGCCTGTGGAGGTGCAGTGGGCCGGGAGACGCGCGGCGAAAGTCCCCCCCGTGTTGAGGATATGCTGCCCCGGGATTTGCTCGATGATGATGATGTGTGCACCGCGCAACACGTCCAGATCCACGGTCTCGTTCCAGCGGGCTGCCAGCTCGGTCATAAAGGGGAGGGCGACGCGGCGGACATCAGAGTTGCGCAGTGCTGATCCGGCTAAAGCGACTATCTCAAAACTCAACCGGTAGAGGTTGGTGCGGCTGTCATGCTCCACCAACCCTTCTTCCTCGAGCGCTGCCAACAAGCGGTGAACGGTGCTCTTGGGCATCTCTATCTTGCGTGCCAGTTCGCGCACCCCCGCCTCCGGCATGTCTGTTGACAGCACGCGAAGCAGGCGAATGGCCTTGTGCACAGATTTGGACCCCGAACCGGTCGTCTTGCTCATGCCTTCCCCCCTTTCTGTCATTGTCCCAAATTATGGGACACCGTCCCACGATTATATTCTACCACATTTTGACCGGAAAGTCAATGTTTGGACTGGTGATCACTTGGACAATTACCCTCCCGCGGGTTGTGGCAGGCCGCCTCGAGCCTGCGGGAAGGTCCCAGGCGTGGGGGTTCAGCCCGCGCGGGCCGGCGGGCTGTGCTAATGTGACATTGTCAGGTTGCCCACATTTTTACTGTGGCCCAGCGCTCTGAAAAAGGGATTTTTGAGGGTGTGGGCGACAACCAGTGGTGAATCTTGTGCTCTTGCTCCTTGACACCTTCCCCTGCGATGTTATAATCCCCCCGCTGATATGACCAAGCAAGTATCTCTGCCCTGGCCCGAGCCAGCCCTCGATGATACCCAGCCCACGCCGCCGCCTAGCCCGAACGACGTGGAGACTGGGCCGCTGCCGTGGGAGGCGGGGGAGCCGACCGACTCGGCGCCGCGCACACCCACGGGGATGACCCCCACGGCGGGGCTTCCACGCCCGGTCCCTCCACCTTCTCGGACCGGTTATATCCCCCCCCCGCCTCCCGCGCCCGCTGTCCCTCGCTCCTCCAGGCGTGGGGGTAGATTGGTGCGGTGGTTCTTTCTTGCCTCTCTGGCTATCGTCGTCCTCTTTTTCCTCGCCTTTGCCGCCGTCATCACCGGCTATGCTGTCATCGCGGCCCGGCTCCCGCCGCCAGAAGAGTTGATCAACCGCCAGTCGGTCTTTGTCAGTTCCAAGATCTATGACCGGAACGGCGCCCTTCTCTATGAGGTCATCGACCCCCAGGGAGGGCGGCGGACCCATGTGGCGCTGGAGCGCATCTCGCCTTACCTGCAGCAGGCGACGATCGCTACCGAGGACGCCGACTTTTACCGCCACCCCGGGTTCGACCCCATCGCCATGCTCAAAATGATCCGCCGCAACCTGGTCGCTGGCGAGATCGTCTCCGGTGGCTCTACCATCACCCAACAATTGGCTCGTAACCTCCTCCTCTCCCCTGAGGAACGGGTGCAACGAACTGCCTGGCGCAAGATCAAAGAGATCGTCCTGGCCTACGAGATCACCCGCCGCTACCCGCGCGATACAATCCTCGAAATTTATTTGAACGAGAACAACTATGGCAATCTGGCCTACGGTGTCCAGGCGGCGGCGGAGACCTATTTTGGCGTGGATGCAGCGGACCTGACGCTGGGCCAGGCTTCCTTCCTGGCCGGCCTGCCCCAGTCACCTGCCACCTACGATGTGTTCAGCGGCGGGCGGGACCGGGCGCTGGCCCGCCAGCAGGATGTCCTGCGACTGATGGTCGCTCAGGGATATATCAGCCAGGCCGAGGCCGCCGCCGCTGCTGCCGAGATGGCGGCCTACGAGTTCACCCCCCCCGTCTCCACCGATGTCATCCCGGCCCCCCACTTTGTCGTCTATGTGCGGCAGGTGATGGAGGCCACTTACGGCCCCGAATCACTCTACCGTGGCGACGGCTACCATATCTATACCACCCTCGATCTGGACCTGCAGCAGGAGGCGGAGCAGATCGTGGCCGAACACGTCGCCGCTCTGGCCGAGCGAGATGCCACCAACGGCGCGCTGGTCGCTATCGAGCCGTCCACTGGTCACATCCTGGCTATGGTCGGCAGCGCCGACTTTTACAACGAGGCGATCGACGGCCAGGTGAACGTGGCGCTGCGGGAACGGCAACCCGGCTCCTCCATCAAACCGCTGACCTACCTCGCCGCCTTTGAGCAGGGCTGGACCCCAGCCACGCTTATTTGGGACCTGGAGACCGAGTTTCCCGACGGCGCTAACCCGCCCTACGTGCCGCGGAATTATGACGATCGCTTCCACGGCCCGGTGCTGGTGCGCGCTGCGCTGGCCAACTCGTACAACATCCCCGCCGTCAAGGCGCTCCAGTTCATCGGCGTGGACGCGCTGCAAGAGATGGCGGCCCGCCTGGGGATCACCACCCTCACCCGTGATGACTACGGCCTCAGCCTGACCCTGGGCGGGGGCGAGGTCAGGCTGCTGGAGATGACTGGGGCTTATGCCACCTTGGCCAACGGCGGCGTGCGTGTAGAGCCCAGCCCCATCCTCCGCATCGAGGATAGCTATGGCAATGTCTTGGTCGATAACAGCCAGCCGCAGGGAGAGCAGGTCGTCCGGCCAGAATTGGTCTATCTGATCACTTCCATCCTCTCCGACCGGGAGGCCCGCTGCCCGGCCTTTGGCTGCCCCAACGCGCTGGAACTGACACGCCCGGCAGCGGCCAAGACCGGCACTACTAACGATTACCGGGATGCCTGGACCCTCGGCTACACGCCCGACCTGGCGGTGGGGGTCTGGGTGGGTAATTCCGACAACAGCCCCATGATCAATCTGCCCGGCTCGCTGGGTGCTGGCCCCATCTGGCACGACTTTATGGAGGCGGCATTGGCTGGCAGCCCGGTGCACGAGTTCGAGCGGCCGGAGGGGATCGTGGAGATGGAAATCTGTGCCGACTCTGGCGCGCAGCCCACCCAGTACTGCCCCCGCCGTCGCACCGAGCTATTTGCCGCCGACCAGCCTCCTCTGGGCCCCGAATACGACTGGTACCAGGCCTGCTCCGACCTTGGCGGGCAGGTGATGGTGGTCATCCGGGACCCGCAGGGGTGGGAGTGGGCACAGGGCCAGGACTGGCACGGCCTTCCCCTGGCCCCGCTGGGAAGCTGCGCCGCCAGCGAGCCCACCCAGTCTCAGGTGCAGATCACTGCGCCAGCCCCCGGCTCCACTGTCAACGGGGTGGTGACCGTCATCGGCACGGTGATGCTGCCCGATTTCGACCAGTACACGGTGCAGTACGGCGTTGGCTCCGATCCCCAGGGCTGGGGCTGGGTCAGCGGGCCGCACCTCTCACCGGTGCAAAATGGCCGGCTGACCGAGTGGGATACCACCCACCTCTCCCCCGGTCTCTACACGCTGCGCGTGATGGCGTGGGACAAGGAGGGACGTTCTTTCGAGGGGCGGGTGCAGGTTCTCGTGGGTGCGCCGACAGTGGTGCCGACCGCTACCTCCATCCCTACCGCCACCCCCGCGCCGACAGTTGCGCCTACCGACACGCCGCTGCCCACTTTGACCCCGACGCTGGAACCGAGCCCCACTATAGTTGTGACGCCCGTTTCGCCGTTGCCGACGCCATCCCCCTGAGTTGTTCGGAGGGCGGTGGGACGCTGACCTGCTCTACCCGGCCGGCGATTGCTCTCTCAACAGCGCGACCTGCGCCCCGGCGTGAAAGGAGCTGCGCACCAGCGGCGCGCTCTCTACCCAGCGAAAACCCATCGCCAGCCCTCGCTCCCGCAGGTCCGCAAACTCGGCTGGGGTGTAGTAACGGTCGATGTTCAGGTGACGGCGGGTTGGTTGGAGGTATTGGCCCACCGTCAGGATGTCCACGTCCACCTGCCGCAGGTCGGCCATCACTGCCAGCACCTCCTCCACGCTCTCGCCCATTCCCACCATCAGCCCGCTCTTGGTCAGCACCCTTGGTTGCAGCCGCCTGGCGTTCTCCAGCACTCCCAGCGACCAGTCGTACCGGTTGCGCGGCTGTACGTGGGCAAAGAGGCGCGGCACGGTCTCGACGTTGTGGTTGAGGATGTCGGGTTGGGCCTCCATTACCACGCGCAACGGGTCCAGTTCGCCCTGGAAATCGGGGATCAGCACCTCGACCGTGCAGCCGGGTTGGAGGTCGCGTATCTGGTGGATGACGGCAGCAAAAACCGACGCGCCGCCGTCGGGGAGGTCGTCCCGGGTGACGGAGGTGATGACGGCGTGGCGCAGCTCCATCGCCCGCACCGCCTCCGCCACGCGCCGTGGCTCGTCCGGATCGAGAGGGGCGGGGCGGCCGCTGTGGATGTTGCAGAAGCGACAGTTGCGGGTGCAGGTGTCGCCCAGGATGAGGAAGGTGGCGGTGCGATGGGACCAGCACTCGCCGATGTTGGGGCAGTTGGCCTCCTCGCAGACGGTGTGGAGCTGCTTGGCCCGCATCAAGCGCTTGAGTTGGTGGTACGCTGCGCTATCGCGGGGCGGTACCCGCAGCCACTCGGGACGGCGGCGGGATGTGTGGTTGGTCGTCATTGAGCTACGAGGTGATCATGCGCTTGGCTAGGTCCCGCAACTGCGCGAGGCCGACGGGCTTGACGAGGACCAGGTCGGCCGACTCACGGAGGCTCTCTGCCCCGCGCGCGTCGGCGGTGACGATGATGACGTGCGTCCCCGCCAGGCGCTGCTCGGCGCGAACGTAGTGCAGGATGTCTCCCCCCTGTACCTCGGGTAGGTGCAGGTCCAACACGAGGACATCTGGCGTGATGGCAGCCAACCGTTCCATAGCCACATCGCCAGTCAGGGCGGTCTCGGTCTCGAACCCGGCCATCTGCAGGGCCATGGAGAAAAAGTCAGCTATCTCTTCCGTATCCTCAACGATCAGTGCCAATGGGGTGTTCAAAGCCCCCTCCTCACTCGCCCGGCGACAGGCTTGAGCATAGGCGTACAGCTAGATCGCGCAACTGGGAAAAGTCGAGTGGTTTGACTAGGATCAGATCGGCCTTGTCTTGGAGCACCTCGGCAGCCCGCACGCCAGCGGTGACGACGATGACGCGCGTTTCCTTGAGCCGCTCGTCGGAGCGGATCCGCTCCAGAATGTCCGCCCCTCCTACGTTGGGCAGGTAGAGGTCCAGCACCACCAGGTCCGGATTCAGAACCTCCAGCCGCTCCATGCCGATGTCGCCGGCCAGAGCGATCTCGGTGTCAAAACCCGCGCCCCCCAGCGTCATGGCAAAGAGCTCGGCAAGATCGTTATCGTCCTCAATGATCAGTGCAAACAACTTGCCCAACCCGCTGCCTCCTATTCGCTATCCCCCGCTACCGCCTGGCATCTACGCCTCTTATAATACTGCTTTTGGAGCTAGAATGCAAATAAGTCGGGTGCGCTTCAGTTTGGGGGCGAGTTCTGGCATAATAGAATCACACTTGACAAAGGGTAGCAAGGATGCTAAACTATTATAGCGTATACGCTATAATAGTTGTTGCGAACGAGAACTTGGGGTATGGGACAGACTGAGTGGGAAATCGAGTTCTACGTCAGGCCCGGTGGTCGTTGTCCCACCACGGAGTTTTGGGGCTGTTTGATTCGGCAGGATGTCGTTTTCATCAACAAGGCCATCAAAAGACCGGAGAGATACGGCAGGGAGTTGCAACGTCCTTACGTTGCTCCTTTGAGGGACGGCATATGGGAGTTGCGCGTGCGTACTCACCACGGCCAGTATCGCTTGTTCTATTTCTTCTGCTTCAGCAACAAGTTCGTCTTTACGCATGGGATTATCAAAAAAGCGGACAAGGTCGCAGGCTCGGAAATCGACAGAGCGGTGGAGTACAAGAACGATTATTTAGCCAGACATTCGTAGAGGAGTAGGGATGAAATTCCAAGAGTATCTGAAGGATATTGAGCAAGACGCCGAGTACGCGAAGGCGGAGAGGGAGCTAAAGGTGCTGCTTGATCTTGCCGACGAGGTGCTTGATCTGCGTCTGGAGCGAGGGTGGTCCCAATCAGAACTCGCCCGACGCGCCGGCACCAGGCAGGCCAATATCTCTCGTGTCGAGAGCGGTCTGGCCAATCCCACCGTCAAGTTTCTCCAAAAGCTCGCCCAAGCCTTTGACACAGAGCTGGTTGTTCGACTGCGGCCTCGGCAATCGGAGGAACATGCAAGAGTCGTTTACGTTCCATACATGGACCAACCCGCATTGTATCCGCTTCAACTAGTGGATGTCCGACTCTACGAGGCAACAATAGAGCGCTACGAGCCGGTTGAAGAGACCGAGCCTCAGGAGGAGGTGAAGGGGTTACCCGTGGGGATCAATCTTAAAGTAGTCCGTCACTCCTCGCGACGTGTCTCTGTGTTTTTGGAGATCAATGTCAGTGGCCCCAAGGCTCATGCCCCCGAGTTCCATCTGCGTTTTGTGCTGGAAGGTCTCTTTGATGCCCTCGTTGACCTTGATGAGATAGACGAGGAGTCGTGGAAAGAGTTCGAGGATATCTCGGCGATCACGCTGCTATGGCCATATGCGCGCGAGTATACAGGCAACTTTGCCCGGCGCATGCGCGCAGATGTACCTGTTCTGCCAACATTGAACCGATTGAGTATGAGCAGGTTGGAGATGGAGGAAGCGGCGAGTAGTGATGATGGATAGTTTGCACTGAGGACAGGATAGCCGCCCGTCTGAGGTGGGGAACCCAGGGTGACGCTTATAGAGCGTCACCCCCTTTTTTGTTTTTTGTGGAGGTACAGGATGACCGCTTCGGTGGCAATGGTATCATTTTTCTGGCAAGCGGGTAGAGCAGCTGGCTGAAAATCAGCGAGTCGACAGTTCAAATCTGTCCCTCGGCACCAAAAGGCCCGCCCCATCCGGGGCGGGCCTCGCTTGTCGGTTGGTGGTCTACACCGAGGTCAGCGCCTGGAACGGGAGAGGAAAAAGAGCACCGCTGCCGCCACTGCCGCTGCCAGCATCAGGATGCCAGCGATGCGGGCGGCCCAGTGCAGGGCCGACGACCCCAACAGCCCACCCCCAGCTCCCGGCTCCGCGCCCGGCTCCTCTCCCGCTTCCGCGGTGGGAGCCGCCTCGCCTCGCTGCGCGCCCAGAGCTACGTCCAACGTGCCGTCCTCCCCCAGGGCCAGATAGACCTCGGAAGCACCGCTGTTTATGTACCCCGGCGGCGGTTCCATCGCCACGCGGTAGGTCCCGGCGGGAAGGTCGGCAAAACAGTACGGCTCGCTCAGCGCGTCAGTGGTATATTGCCCAACGACCCCGCTCATATCGGCCAGTGTGATGACGGCGTTGGGCAACCGCTCCTCTGTCTCTTCCTGGCGGAAAGTATCCCCGTTCCGGTCGTGGTAGGCCAGCACACAGACCGACCCACCCCCCGCAGGAGCGGGCTCCGTGGTCTCGGCGGTGGGCACAGGCGTGCCAGCCTCCGCTGGCTGCGTGGGCGGGACGGCGGTCGGCGCCGTCCCCGGAATGGCAATGACCAACTCCTGTCCGGTGGTGAGCCACTTGTTCGGTGGGATGGAGCCGACGTTCAGCGCTTCGATCTGCTCGACCGGCACGCCGTACTCGATGGCAATTCCATAGAGGGTGTCGCCCGGCTGGACGATGTGGACAATGGCCCCGTCGGGACGCGGTGTGGGTGTGTTGCGCGGCGTGGGCGGAGGGCCAGGCGTGTTGGTGGGCGGCAAGGGCGCTGGCGTGTTCGTCGGGGTGCTGACCAGCTCCAAGGGGTACAGCCCGGTATCATCCAGGAAAAAGCCGTTGTTGTCCAGTCCCCACTTGGCAGCCATCTCGATCCAGACGGTCATCTGCGCCGCTGTGGCGACGAACTCGTACTCCACCTCCACATACGAAAGGTAGTAGGACGAGTACATCGTTCCATTGACCCACTCACCGTAGGCGATGGCACTCGTATCTAACCATTGAGCGCCCGTGGGGCCAGCACCGAGTCGGATTTGCGCCGCATAAGGGTCGGTGGGCGGGATTTTCTGCCCATCCCAGTCAAAGAGATCGGGAAAAACGTGCGCCACCAGCCGGTATCGCCGCCCCACTTCTAGGTTGTTCACGTTCTGTGAGAGGGCAACATAAATCGGCGCCTGTGGTTTGAATATCTTGATCACGTACTCCCCATCGAGGAAGTACAGGCTATGCTCCTGAGGAGGCATAAGGTCCTTGGAGAGAACACGGCTCTCCGGGCGCAGGGCCGGGCGGTCCGATCCCGGAAAGGTGACATTGTCCAGCCAATGCCATTCCCAGGCATTGGGTACCTGGCCAATCTGAACATCATACCAACCGCCCTCAAAGCTCGGATTGGTCAAAAGGTTCGGCCCACCTTGCGCCCTTGCCGGGTGGGGCAGTGGCAGCACAGCGGCCATCAACAGGAACCCTGCCGCAACAGCCAGGGCTATGTTCTTGGGTTTCACCGCTCTACCTCCTGAATCGAACTCGGTTCTCTCGCCTGCAACAACAGGCCAAGACCATCGTTTTTTATCACACAAAATCCCACATAATGTGGGCTGAGCAACGATTATAACACATCTACCTGAAATCACAAAACTGGGCCCCGTCCGCTCTGCGACCGTCGAACGGGCCCGAGTTCAGCCGCCTGCAGGTTTCGCAATGTGACCAAACTTGACACGAAACGCCAAAGACAAAAACAACCTCACAACGAGACTCGATTGGCAGGTCGGCTGCAACGAGTTGTTATGCGCCGCGTCGAGGAATTGCCCTCTTTTTCGATCGCCACCAACACATCAGGAATAATATTCCAGGAATGGCGATTATCATCCATGTACCATAGGGGGCCACAAGATAGCGAGGGAAGTCATGAGTGATCGGCCAATGAATCAGAAGCACCGGAAGGGCTGCCAGATTGAAAACAACGGTAATCGCCCCTCCTAATCCCTCCCAACGCCAGGCAA
>JAOZPF010000258.1 GCA_029932895.1 Anaerolineae bacterium
ATCCGTTCGCTGCTCCCGGGCAGATAACTGACCGCTGGTCATTATACTCAGGTCGCTCCTGGGCGCAAGTGGAGCTATGGCGTTACGATGAGGAGTTCCCCCACAGCGATTGGAGATGTGATGCCGATTCCATTGAGGCTGGCCAGCGTTTCTGCTGTCATCCCAAAACGGCGGGCGATGGAGTAGAGGGTGTCGCCGCGGTGGACATAGTAGCCGGCGCTTCCCTGCGGTGGGGCGACCGGCACCAGGATCATCGTCCCGGCCTGGACCTGGTTGATGTCTGCGATGTCGCTGGCAGCGCCGATGGCCTCGGGGGTTGTGCCGAACTTGAGCCCGATGCGGTAGAGGTTTTCCCCTGGCTGGACGACGTAGTAGATGCCCACGATGGCCGAAGAGGCGCTTGGCTGAGGGGTTGGTTGAGGAGTTGGTTGGGTGGTTTGCTGGGGGGGCGGTTGGGGAACTGGTGACGATGTTGGCTCGCTGGCTGGCTGGCCCACGACTGTCACCAGGCCGCTGGCCAAGGGCATGAGCTCCAGAGGAGTGCCATCTGGGTCAAAGATCACGCCGTTCTCCAAGATCAAGGGGGAGCTCCCCACGGCCACGCCGCGGAGGATGAGTGAGACGACGACTCCACTCCCGTTTACCACGGCCCCAGATTCCAGTGAGACCTGATAAAAGGCGTGTCCCGGTCCGTTGAGTGCTTCGTTCTGGGCGACTTGCACGGGATGGGGGATCTCGCCCGGAGAGAGTTGCACCCCTTCGGTCTCGGGGTCAGCGTCTTCAACGGCGATGACGCTGGGGTCAAAGCTCAGGTCCAGGAGAATGCCGTTCATTCGCTGGGCATTGTCTATGCGCACTCGGATGGTGGTGGTCTCGCCGGCCTCGATCTCTACCACCGGTGGGTCCAGGTAGAGGTTGGGCGGTGGAACTGGAGTGGGGGTGACGACTGGGCTGAAGGCCGGTGCGGCTTCCTGGGTGGCGGTGGGGGTCTCGTTATAAACGGGCCGGATACAGCCAGAGAGGATCAGCAGCGCCAGGCCGATCCACAGGACGCTCTTTTTTGTCTGCATTACGACCTCCTTTCACGTATGTGAGGGGGATATCCCCGCGAGCAGTGGTTCCAGGGCGTGCATCGCCCGTGCCCAGTCTGTCAGCCCTAGCCGTTCGGCGCGCACGCGGGGGTCGATTCCTGCCCCACGCAGTGCTGCGGCGACGGCCTGGCGGTCGAGGTGCAGGCTGGCGGCCAAGCTGTTGTGCAACTGTTTGCGTGGCTGGGAGAAGCCTGCCCGCACGACGCGGAAGAAACGGTCTGTATCGTCCACTAGCACGGGCGGTGTTTCGTGCGGGTCGATGCGGATCACCGCCGAGGTGACTTGGGGAGCGGGGTAGAAAGCGCCAGGTTTGAGGCGGAAGAGAATCTGCGGCCGGCCGTAAAAATGAATGCTTACCGCCAACAGGCTCATTCGCCCGTCGCGAGCCACGATCCGCTCCGCCACTTCGCGCTGCACTGTGACCACCGTTCGCTGGGGAGGGAGCGCCGCTTCCAGCAGGTGCCGCAAGACGGCAGAGGTGATGGCGTAGGGCAGGTTAGCGACGACCTTGTATGGTTCCCCCTCTACCAGCGTTTTCGGGTCGAGGGCCAGGATGTCGCCGTGGACGACGTTGATGTTGGGGAGATGGCCCAGTTCTGTCTGTAGGACCTGCACCATCCTCCGATCGATCTCGACGGCGACGACGCGCGCGGCTTGCTCGGCCAAGGCGCGGGTCAGGGTGCCAAGTCCCGGTCCGACCTCGAGCACGGTCTCGGTGGGGGCTAGTTCCGCCGCGGCCACGATGCGCGCCAGTGCGCCTTCGTCTATGAGCAGGTTCTGGCCCAGCCGTTTGATGAGCCGCAGGTCATAGCGGCGGAGTAGCTCGCGCGTGGCGGCCATCAGTACCCCAGGATATAGTTGATCTGCTCTGGCACCGGCGTCAGCAGGTAGACATCGACCCAGCGGTACCAGAGTACCAAGTTGTCATCATCGTACCCCAGGTCGATCCGCCGCCCCTGTATCGCCCCGCCGGTATCTCCCGCCAGACCGGTGCCGTAGCCGGGCACATAGACCTGGCTGCCGAGGGAGATAAAGCGGGGGTCGACGGCTACGATGCCGTATCGCATCGGTAGACCCAGGCGGGTGTGCCCGTACCAGGGGCTGCTGGGGGAAGTGCCCGCGGTGGAGGCGCTGTAGGAAGTGGCAAGCATACGGATCGTCCGCCAGTACTCGACGGTTCCCTGCGGGGTTTCTAGTTGCCGGATCACGATGCGGGTCCCATAGCCATAGATCTTGGTGGTGGGGGGGACGGCGACATAGACGTTCTCCAGGGTGCGGGAGACCTCGTGACCGTTCTCATAGCGTAGCCGAAACCGCCGCTCCAGCACGCCTGGTTCGCCATCCTGGATCAGCCGTTGTTGATCCAATTCTAGTTCGGGGTCGGCCTGCCAGACGACCTCGAAGGGAATCGGCTCTTGTTGGATCAGGAATCGCTCGGTAACGCGGATCACGTTCACCGTGGTATCGCCCTCGATAGGCGCGTCGAGGGTGGGCGTGGTATAGTCCTGCCCGGTGAGGACGAGCCCCAGGTCGGCGAGAACGTGCCGCACCTTGTCGCGGTGGGTGCGAGTGCGGATGGTCCGACCGTCGGCGTGAATGGTTACCGGCCTGGACCGCTCGACCCAGATGTGCATCCCGGCGGAGAGGGGCTGGGCCAGACCGGGCTCCACCCGGTCCGCCAGGTAGAGGGTGAGCCCGGCCTCGCGGAGCGCTGCTCCCACCGTCGTCGCCGTGGTGGTGAGGGCGACCTCGCGTCCGTCTTCGTGGATGGTGATGGGGATAGCTCGCTCCACCCGGATGCAGGGGATGGCATCGCTGCCCTCGGGGCTGCTCTGGATGGTGACGCGGTCGGTTGGCGCGATGGTCACGCCAGCCTCGGCCAGAATTTGGTCGACAGTGGTGGCGTGGGTGCGCAGTAAGCTGGTCTGCCCGTCGGCCTCAACCAGCACCGGGCGGGCGCGGACCACACGGACCGTCATACCGGGTTCCAGGGGAGCGTTGCAGCCCTCGCTTACCGGCGGGGCTGCCCCGTCTTGACAGGGAACCACAATGTCCTCGGGGTAGAGTTCGAGGCCGGCATCGAGCAGAAGCGCGCCCACTGACTGCTGGTGGGTGTGGAGCTGACGCACCGAGCCGTCCACTACCAGGGTGACG
Source organism: Anaerolineae bacterium (assembly GCA_029932895.1). Classification (GTDB taxonomy): domain Bacteria; phylum Chloroflexota; class Anaerolineae; order B4-G1; family DUEL01; genus JAOZPF01. The sequence goes on from JAOZPF010000258.1 coordinate 3,246, forward strand.
CCGCTCAGGTTGGTCCGGTAGCCTGCGGCCAACCCTGCCAGCAAGAGGAGTATAGCCAGAGTCCCCAGCACCCGCCGCAGGGTGGTGGGGAGGGGATGTCGCAGATGGACTGCTGGCTTGTCGGAAACCTTCATACCAGAGCTGTCCGGTAGGGCGGGCTGCTCGCCTAGTCTATGTACACCGCTGCGCGCTGGGACAGGTTGGTAGCTGCCTACAGGGCCGTGCGGTAGGGTGGGTGTCCAGCCCGTCCATTGAAATGTCAGGTACGGGGGCGCTATGACGCGCCCCCATATATGGTCGTGCACCCGCCCTTGAGCTGCGCGGTCCGACTTGCCTGCGCCGTCCGGCTCCGGACAGGCAGCCCTGCGGCACCCAGGAGGTTCTCCTTACCGTTGCTTCCTCCCGGACCTGGCGGGGTTTGGAGGCTCCTGCCGCGCAGGACCCATCCCTCAACGTCGTTCGACGCCGGTAGTCTCGGGCTTGCTGGCCCGCAGGCGGGAATTCGACCCCGCTATGGCGGATTGCGGGTATAGGGCACCGCCAGCTCCCCGTCTAGCACGACCTGGTTCATGCTACCGCAGGGGGGTGGTTTTGTCAAACTTGACGATACTGCCAAATTCGGGCAGAATGGGTAATTGTTCCCCTCGCCTCTTCCTGGAGCGGAAGCGGTGACGGGGGCAGTTACCAGAATAGCGGGAGCGGCCTGTGGCCGAAGGGAGGTGCTGATATGGAGCGGCGCAAGTGGACGGTATTGGTGGCTGGAGCGAT
>JAOZPF010000259.1 GCA_029932895.1 Anaerolineae bacterium
GGCAGCTTGGCGGGGTCGCGCTCGGCGAAAACCTGGATGCGGTCGCCGTCCACCACAATGTCCCCGCCGACCACCTCGACCGTGCCGGGATAGATGCCATAGTTCGAGTCGTACTTGAAGAGGTGGGCGTTCATCTCGGCGTCATAGAGGTCGTTGATGGCGACAATGTCGAACACGTCGCGGTATTTTTCCTTGAACGATTTGAGTACCTGGCGGCCAATGCGGCCAAAGCCATTGATGCCGATTCGTGTGCTCATTTTCATTCCTCCTCGATTAGATATTGGTCAGTTGGCTATCAGGCGCATCAATACGCCGGCCAGTTTCTCGCTGTCGTGCCGCCAGGGGTGGACGGGGTCCACCATGTCGGCGGTGTAAATGGTATAGGCAGCATCGGGCGGTGTCTCCAGCCGCGTCGGCTCGACACCCGACGGGAGTTCCTCCGCGTGGGTCAGGTCGTCGTTGGCGAGAACGACGGTGAAGAGGCCAGTCCCCACGTGCCGCTCCAGCGCCGCCGCGTGGTCTCCCACGCTGTAACCATCCGTCTCGCCCCGCTGAGTAGCCACGTTGCAGACATAGACGCGCAGGGCGCGGGAAGCGGCCACTGCCTGAGCCACCTCGCGCACCAGTAGGTTGGGGAGAATGCTGGTGTAGAGCGACCCCGGCCCGATCACGATCAGGTCCGCCTCCAGGATGGCCCGCAACGCCTCGGGGTAAGCTGGGGCATCGTCTGGCTCCAGATAGACCCGCTCAATGGCGCCTCTCGCCTGGGTGATGTGGGACTCGCCGGTCACCCGGCTCACCTCCTCCGGCTCCACCCGCAGATCCCCCAACAGCGTGACATTGGAGAGCGTGCTAGGGACTACGCGCCCCTGCACCGCCAGCACGTGGCTTGATTCCAGAATGGCCCGCTCGAATGAGCCGGTCACTTCTGCCATCGCCGTGATAAAAAGGTTGCCAAAGCTGTGTCCGTTCAGTCCCTCCTCGCCGGAGGCGGCGGGAAAGCGATACTGGAACAGTTGGGTCGTCAGTGCCTCGTCATCGGCCAGAGCGGTGATGCAGTTGCGAAAGTCGCCGGGGGGCAGGACACCGAGCGCCCGCCGCAGCCGGCCGGAGCTGCCCCCATCGTCGGCCACGGTGACGATGGCGGTGATGTTGGCGGTATGCGTCTTGAGACCGCGCAGGAGGGCCGCCAGGCCGTGCCCGCCACCGATGGCGACGACCCGAGGGCCTCGCTCCCGTCGCCGGTGCTGGTACAGCGCCTCGACCACCGATCCATCCAGGCTGGTGAAGGGGGCCAGTAGGTTGCGGTTCATCCCCGCCAGTCCGGCGACGACGAGCCCGCCTCCCAGTACCCCCAGAGCCAGCGCCCTGGCCCAGGTAGGCAGATCGCCCAGGAAGAGAATGGGGGCGGAGAGGGAGAGAGGGACCAGTTGCCACAGCACAACACCCACGGCCAGGCCGAGCAAAGCGACGCCGGCTGCCATCACCAGCAGCCAACGCTTGACGCCCAGGCCGGGGAGGAGCCACTTGAAGCCAGAACGAAGCCGAGTCGGGATACGCATAGGGCAAAATACCTGGCACCGGCAGCTATCAGCCCCCAAGCACCGGGGCCATTATAACCGAATGGGGGGGAGACGTCAATGATTGGTTCTCCCCGTGATTGTTTCAAGATCGGGGAAATTAGCCAACTGCACATTGACAGTTCCGCCGTTCTCATTTAGAATAGCGTGGTTCTGGGGAAAGAGGCTGTTTCAAGAGGAGGCACGGATTTGGAAGAGTACACCACCGCTCAACTGCGCAACGTCGTCCTGCTTGGCCACGGTAGCAGCGGCAAGACCTCGTTGGCAGAGGCTATGCTCTTTGCCAGCGGGGCGATCAACCGCATGGGCCGGGTCGAGGATGGTACTACAACGGCGGATTATGACGAGGAAGAGATCAAACGCCATATCTCGCTCAGCCTGGCCCTGGTGCCGGTCGAATGGGCAGGTTGCAAACTGAATCTCTTGGATACGCCGGGTTACACCGATTTTGTCGGCGAGGTGATCAGTGCCACTCACGTGGCGGACCTGGCTCTGGTGTTGGTCGATTCCGTCAGCGGCGTCGAGGTGGGAACGGAGCTGGTCTGGCAGTATGCTGACCGGCGCGCGTTGCCCCGCATGGTGCTCGTCAACAAGATGAACCGCGAGAACGCCAACTTTGAACGGACGCTGCAAGCACTGCGAGATGCTTTCGCGGGCACCTTCGTCCCGCTGCAGTTACCCATTGGCACCGAGACCAAGTTCCAGGGCGTGGTCGACCTGGTCACGATGCAGGCGCTCATAGGGCCTGAGGGCAAGGTGGCCGAGGTTCCAGGGGATATACTCGCCCAGGCCCAGGAGGCGCGCGTCCAGGTGGTCGAGGCGGCCGCCGAGGGGGACGACGAGCTCATTATGAAGTACCTGGAGGGGGAGGAGCTGAGCGAGGAGGAGATCAAGCGGGGCCTGAGCAAGGCCATCCTCAGCGGCAGTATCATCCCCGTCCTGGCGGCTGCAGCGACGGCGAGCGTGGGCATGCAGGCGCTGATGGATACACTGGTGACCTATGCTCCTGCCCCTGCTGACCGCGGCCCCGTCCAGGCGGAAGGGGTGGACGGCACGGAGGAGATAGAGCCCAACGAGCTGGCCCCTCTGGCAGCCCTCGTTTTCAAGACGGCAGCCGACCCCTTTGTGGGCAAGTTGACCTACTTCCGGGTTTACGGGGGGGTGCTGGAATCAGATACGCGGGTCTGGAACAGCCGGGCCCAGGTGGAGGAGCGGCTGGGCACTCTCTACGTCATGCGTGGCAAGGAGCAGATGTCGGTCAAACGGCTGCGACCGGGTGACATCGGTGCGGTGGCCAAGCTGACCGAGACTGTGACTGGCGACACGCTGTGCGACCGTGGTCATCCTCTCCACCTGGCGGGCCCGGTCTTTCCTCATCCGCTCTTTGCGGTGGCGGTACATCCCACCAGCAAGGCGGACCAGGCCAAGATGGGGCCGACGCTGACCCGCATCTGCGAGGAGGACCCCACTCTTCACTGGCGGCAGGAACGCAGCACTCACGAGACCATCCTGGAGGGGATGGGGGAGGCTCACGTCGAGATCGCCGTGCGGCGCATGGAGAACCGGTTTGGTGTCTCAGTGGGGACGGCTATCCCCAAGGTGCCCTACCGGGAGACGATCACCAAGACCAATTCCGACCAGTACCGGCACAAGAAGCAGACCGGCGGCGCGGGGCAGTTCGCAGAGGTCCATATGCGGCTGGAGCCGCTGCCACGAGGTCAGGAGTTTGAGTACGAGTGGAAGGTCTTTGGCGGCGCCATTTCCAACTCGTTCAAGCCGTCTATTGAAAAGGGCATTCGGCAGGTGTTGGAGCATGGGGTGATTGCCGGCTACCCGGTGGTCGATGTCAGGGCTGTGGTCTATGATGGTAAGGAGCACCCCGTCGACTCGAAGGATATTGCCTTCCAGATCGCCGGCCGGGAAGCGTTCAAAAAGGTGATGATGGGAGCCGGGCCGGTGCTCCTGGAGCCGATCTACAAGATCACCGTCACGGTGCCGGAGGAGTATACTGGCGACGTGATGGGCGACCTGAACACCAAGCGGGCACGGGTGCAGGGGATGAACCAGCAGGGCGGGAAGAGTATCATCACTGCGCTCGCGCCTCTGGCCGAGATGCAGCGGTACGCCACCGACCTGCGCAGTCTGACCCAGGGGCGGGGGCTTTTCTCAATGGAGTTCGACCACTATGCCGAGGTACCCGCTCACCTGATACCGCAGATTGTCGAGGCGGCGAAGGAGTAGGTAACCAGGCAGGCCCGCCCTCAGGGGCCAGCGCAACTACTGGGGTTTCGCGGACAGGACTGCCCGCGAAACCTCTTTTTTCTTTTCTGACTAGGCCACCTGCAGACGGCACCAGGCGTACAACGCGTCATAGACGTCGAACTGGCGCTCCAGATTCTCCAA
>JAOZPF010000037.1 GCA_029932895.1 Anaerolineae bacterium
TTGGAGCCTGGGTTCCTCAACCCGGCTGAAGCCTATATTCCATAGCGACGTCGCGCTACGAGCGCGACCTCCAAGCTACGGACTTGCGTCTCTCCATCTTCACGGCCCCTCTGCCGGGCAACCCGTCCCAAAGCTGAAATACCCCCTTTCCTCTTTTGTCTCTTGCCCTTCCTCGTCATAGCGCATATAATAGAGAGTGCCCGGCGCTGCCTGTCGAACAGCGGCTTCCAGCGATGCGCAAAAGCGCAGCGGGGTGGGGGGGTATGAAGTACGCAGAGTGGGAGAAGACGGTCCCGCCTAGAATCAGGCAGGACCCTCTGTGGCATATCGAGGCCTACCGCCTGGCGCTGTTCATCACGGACCTGAGTTGGCGCGATGTGACCAGGCTGATGCGGGACCGACGCACGCGAGATGTGGCTGTGTCACTCTCGCGCTCGCTGAGTGCTATCGGCGCCAACCTCGCTGTCCTTTATAGCCGGAGCGAGCTGGATGAGCGGCGACGGGCCTATGAGCAGGCCGTCTGCGCTGTTGCCGAGAGCCGCGAGTGGTATGCCCGGAGCCGCCAAGTTCTGGGAGAGATGGTCGCCTGGCATCGCGTGACGCTCCTGACCCAGTTGGAACGGCTGATGCGGGCCGGTCCTCAGCAAGCCGAATCGGCTGTCAATCGAGAGACGCTGGAAATGTTGCTGGAAAATGTCTACTTGCCATAGTCTGGGAGAACCAACTCTCGATGTGGAATGCACTCGGGGAGTTGACGCCTGGCGCGGAAGCCGTATAATAACAGGTATCCAGGCGTTTCGGAGGGACGCTCGATGACTGTAGATTCACCCCAATCTCCCGCCACCCACCAGGCAGCGTCGGACGGGGAATTGTCCTCTCTCTTGGAAGAGTATCTGCCCAGGGTGCGTCTGGCGCAGGGCCAGGTCGTGCGCGGCACTATTGTCCGTGTCTCTCCCCAGGCCATCGTTGTGGACGTGGGGGCCAAGTGCGAGGGTGTCATCAGCGGCCGCGAACTGGAGCAGGTCGACCAGGAGATGAATCCGGGGGACGAGGTGATGGTCTATGTGGTCAACCCGGAGGATCATTGCGGCGAGATTGTCCTCTCCCTCGCGCGGGCGAAGGCGGCGGCGGATTGGCAACAGGCGCGCTCGTTGATGGAGAAGAACGAGACCGTCGAACTAGAGGTCATTGCTGCCAACCGGGGAGGGCTTATCGTCCGCTTCAGGGGACTGCGTGGCTTTGTTCCGGCGTCGCAGTTAGCGCGGTGCCGCCGCGTGCCCCGTATCTCTGAGCCGTCCTGCCAGGACATCCTGCAACGGTTGGTTGGGGAAACAATACGCGTGCAGGTGATCGAGGCCGACGTCGAGCGGAACCGCCTTATTCTCTCCGAACGGGCGGCCGAGGCGCGCAGTGAAATGGACCGGAAAGCCGAACTACTGGCGACTCTGCGCGCGGGGGATGTCCGGCGTGGCTATGTCAGCAATCTGACCGATTTTGGCGCTTTCGTGGACCTGGGAGGAATGGACGGTCTGGTCCACTTATCAGAGATGTCGTGGAAGCGCATTGCCCACCCCAGCGATGTGCTGCGAGTGGGGCAGGAAGTCGAGGTGATGGTCCTCAATGTGGACCAGGAGCGGCAACGGGTGGCGCTGAGTATAAAGCGGCTGGAGCCTGACCCCTGGGAGATGGTGGGGGAGCGATACCAAATAGGGCAATTGGTCGAGTGCTGCATCACGCGGTTGACCAAATGGGGGGCGTTTGCCTGCGTCATTGGCGACGAGGCTATCGAGGGGCTTGTCCACGTCTCCGAGCTGACCGAACTGCCTGTCGGGCACCCTAGCGACGTGGTCCAGCCTGGTCAGGTTCTTACTCTGCGTGTGGTGCGGGTGGAGCCGGAATCCCATCGTCTGGCGCTCAGCCTCCGGCAGGTTGGAAGAGAGGAGGCTGCAGGTCGGACCCTGGTGGCATAGGCCGGTGTGGAATATGGAAGGGAATTGGGAGCGTTTCACCTCAGAGGGAAGCCGGGTTTTGCTGGCCGCAGAAGAGGCGGCCTGGCAGATGCATCACCTGGAAGTGGGAACGGAGCATCTGCTGCTGGGGTTGTTCCAGGCAGGGGGAGGCGCGGCCCGTGTCCTCATGCGGATGGGATTGCGTGAGCAAGTGGTGCGGGAGTTTGTGCGCCAGCTCAACCCGGGCAAGTCGCGGCCCCGCACTGGGCAGCCCAAGCTCACCGAGAGTACCAAACGGGTGATCCAGTCCGCGTTGGCGGAGGCACGGCGGCGGGGCGACCCCAAAGTGGATACGGAACACATCCTCATTGCCCTCTCCCGCGAGGGGGCTGGCATGGCGGCCAATATCTTTCACCACCTGGGAATCGACCCCCAGCGGCTTCAACTCGAGGCAGTTCACTCCCTTGAGATGCGCCCGCCCGGCACGCTCCGCTCCCAACCTCAACCCCGTTCCCCGCAGCGGCCCCGGCGCGAGACATCGGTGGTGGAGCAGGTGGCGGTGGACCTGACGGCACTGGCCGAGGCGGGGAAACTGGACCCGGTCATTGGCCGAGAGACCGAGATTGAGCGTGTCATCCAGGTGCTGGCCCGGCGGACCAAGAACAACCCGGCCCTGATCGGCGAACCGGGTGTGGGCAAGACAGCCATTGTGGAGGGCCTGGCCCAGCGGATCATTGCCGGTGATACCCCCTCCGTCTTGCTTGACAAGCGGGTTCTCCAGCTTGACGTCGGTTCGCTGGTGGCGGGGACGATGTACCGCGGTCAGTTCGAAGAGCGCCTGAAAAAGTTCCTGGACGAGCTGAAAAAGCGCAATTCGATCCTCTTTATCGACGAGATGCACATGCTGGTGGGGGCCGGTTCCGCCGGCTCCTCTATCGATGCGGCCAACATCCTCAAGCCTAGCTTGGCGCGGGGGGAACTGCAGTGCATCGGGGCGACGACGCTCGAAGAGTACCGTCGACACATCGAATCGGACGCAGCGCTGGAGCGGCGATTTCAGCCGATCATGGTGGAGGAGCCGGGGGTAGATGAGACGGTCGAGATTCTCCACGGTCTGGTCTCCCTCTATGAGGAGCACCACCACCTGCACATCGAGGACGAGGCACTGACGGCTGCCGCTCACCTCTCGGCTCGCTACATCTCTGACCGCTACCTGCCCGACAAGGCGATCGACCTTGTCGACGAGGCTGCCTCCCGTGTGCGGATGTACAAGTCTCCCGAGGCGGTCCGGCTGCGTCAGGCCCATGCCGAGCTGCGGGAGGTGACGCGGGCGCTGGAAACAGCCGTCAGCGGGAAACAGACGGAGGAGGCCAGGCAACTGCAGGGGCGAAAGCAGGAACTGGAAGCCGAGATCGAAGCGCTGCGGGTGGGATGGGACAAGGGAAGCAGTGTCTCGGTGGGAGCCGAGGATATCGCCGAGGTGGTCTCGATGTGGACCGGCATTCCGCTGACCCAACTGGCGGAGGAAGAGACAAATCGCCTCCTCCAGATGGAGACCGAGCTAAAGAGGCGGATCGTCGGGCAGGACGAGGCCATCGAGATCGTCGCCCGCGCTATCCGCCGGGCCCGCGCCGGTCTCAAAGACCCCCGCCGTCCTATTGGCTCCTTTGTCTTTCTCGGGCCCACAGGTGTTGGCAAGACCGAGTTGACCAAGGCGTTGGCCTCGTTTCTCTTTGGCAGCGAGGACGCGCTGATCCAGTTGGACATGTCCGAGTTTATGGAGCGGCACACTGCCGCCCGACTCGTCGGCGCGCCACCGGGTTATGTCGGTTACGAGGATGCGGGCCAGTTGACCGAGGCGGTCCGCCGCCGCCCCTTTTCCATCGTTGTCTTTGACGAGATCGAAAAAGGCCACCCCGAGGTCTTTAATATGCTGCTTCAGATTATGGAGGAGGGGGCGCTCTCCGATGCCAAGGGACGCAAGGTCGATTTCCGCAACACTATCCTCATTATGACAGCCAACATCGGTGCGGAAACGCTCCGGCGGGGCGGCATTGGCTTTTCTCTCCCCACCGGCGGCGAGGATGAGGAGTGGGCATACAAGGAGATGAGCCAACGGCTGCGGGAAGAACTAAAGCGCACCTTCCGCCCCGAGTTCATCAACCGGCTGGACGGCGTGGTGGTCTTTCGCCCGCTGGGCCCGGAACAGATCACACGTATCGTTGACCTGGAACTGGGCAAGGTGACCAAGCGGTTGATGGGGCAGGGGTTCTTCCTGGAGGTCTCGGCAGCGGCGCGAGCGCTATTGGCCAAAGAGGGGTATTCCGCAGAGTACGGCGCGCGCCCTCTGCGGCGGGTCATTCAGAGCCAGGTAGAGGACACCCTCTCCGATGCGGTGCTGGCGGGCGATTTTGAGCCTGGCGATACGATCTGGGTGGACGCCGAGAATGGCGAGATCGTCCTGCGCGCAGAGGAACCCCAGGCGCAGCCAACGGCATAAGGGAGAGGGGGGGCGGATGCGCGAGCTGTCCGCCCCCCTTCTTTGCTACTCACGAGTGATGGTGAACACCATCCCGTCCGATCTTCCCATCACCTCAGGAAAATACATCTCGTAGGCGGTCGCTGGTAGCACCCGGTACTCTCCCGCCAGACCGATCTGCAGGAGGTAAGTGTACTCATAGGTGCCGGCGGGGAGGTTGGTGGCAAAGAGGACCAGTTTCTCGTCCCGCAGGTCGGTGTTGGCAAACCACCACCACCCCCATCCCCAGTACCACCATGGGGTCTCGATGTCGGCGCGAGAGAGCCCGGGTTGTTCGCCCACCACACTCGTCGTCTGTAGGCTGGTATCGACCGGCTCCGCGCCGGCTGGGAAAGGATCCTCCACAACCACGTACTGCAGGTCGTGGGGAGCGATGATCGTCAGCCGCACCCGCACCAGGTCACCAACCTGAGCTGCGGTGACCGGCGCACAATCCTCGCTGCAGTCGGCCATTTCGTACGTCCGGCCCACGATGATACCCCGGTTCAACGCCTGTACCTGGTCCACTGGCAGGAAGGCCCGCAAGTGGGCGGTGTAGTAGAGGCGGCCCGGCCCCTCGCCGCGGGCGATTTCCAGCCGGTTGGTCTCGCCCAGCAGCAGGTCCGCCATCGCCAGGCGAAACTCCTCCACATCCTGCACTGTCTGCGGCGTGACTTGGCCTGAGCCCACGTCCTCCCCATTGAGGCGCACGCCCCACTCGTAGTTGCCCTCCAACTCGCCGCTGACTACCATCCAGTCGGTGAGGGCGATCAGTGCCCAGGCTGTCTCTTGGGTCGTCTCCCAGTGGTCTCCGGCGCGGGCGTGCATCAGCCAGCGCACCGCATTCGAGGCCAGATTGTTCCCCGGGTCCAGGCGAGCCAGCGCATCCAGCACGACCGCTGTGGTGCGGGTGTTGGTGTTCCAGTTCCAGCCGCTGGGCTCTGATTCCTGCCAGTGGGCTCCGGTGGCGCTGACTATAGCCGCGCTGGCGAGGTCGGAGAGCAGGGTGTGGATGCGGGGGTCGTTCTCGTCCGTCATCCCCAGGGCCATAGCTAGGTAGGCGCGACCATAGATGGACAGCCTGCCCCGCGCCTCGTAGAGACCGGAAAGATAGCTTTCCTCCGCCTCTCCTGCCTCTGCCAGCACATAGAGGACGAACGCTTGCCTGTTGGCCTGCCAGGTGGCGTCGAGACGGGCGGCAGGCTCGAGCCGCTGCTGCAGGAACTCGACACCGCGCTGGATGACCTCGTCGTCGGCAGCAAAGCCCGCTTCGTCGGCCTTGACCAGCCCCAGGACGGCGTAGGCTGTGACGAGGGTGCTCGACGTGTCATTGACCCACCATCCCCAGCCCCCGTCATAGTGTTGGCGGGCGTAGAGCCGTTGCAGGCCGATGGCGACCTGCTGGCGCAGGTTGGCCTCCAGTTCCGGGTCCTCCAGCCCCAGCTCTGCTAGCGCCCGATAGGTGAGCACGTTGGGCAGAAAGCGGGAGATGACTTGCTCGGTGCACTCGTAGGGATAGTGCTCCAGATAGTCCAGGCCGCCGGTCATACCCGCCGCTAGCGAGGGCTCTATCCGCACTGTCAGCTCGCCCTGGGTCGTATCTACTGTGCGGGGGAGGGCGACTCCCTCCAGCACGCTGCCCGCCTCGTCCAACTGCCCGGCGGTGCCGACCACCTCCGGCGTGGAGTAGCGGTAAACCGGCAGCAGTTGGTCGGGCGGGAGGCCGGCTGGGGGTTTGACGGCGTCGGCATACTCCCCAGCCGTGGCGTGAAAGGTCAGGTCCACCCACTCGACGTCCTCTACCTGCACCGGCCATTCCACACGCGCCTTGTCCCCGGCGTCGATGGTGACAATGTACTGCTCGTCACCCAGCAGCGTTACCCCCTCCGCTTCCAGCCAGACCTCCACTGTTAGTTGTGCGTCGGTGTTGTTGTGCACCACGGCTGCCAGGTCGGCCTGGTCACCGGTGACGAAAAAGCGCGGCGTGACCGGGCGCAGCAGCAGATCCTTGGTGGAGAGGATGTCCAGGTCCACCTGACCGACCAGTGTGTCCCGGGTCACTGCCCGGGCGTCGATATTCCAGGTGGTCAGTTGGTCCGGCAGGCGGAACTCGACTGTGGCGTGACCATCGCTGTCGGTGCGGACGGATGGTGACCAGAAGGCAGTGTCGGGAAACTCCTGGCGGATGAACTCGGCCCCCAGCGCCATTTCGGGCCCGCCGCCACCTCCGCCCTTGGCCTGTTGCGCCACCTGGGTGGTGATACGGTCCACTGAGATGGAGAGGTTGTCGGCGGTGCGGACACCCAGGCCGCGCTCGCCGTAGAAGGCATCTAGGATGGCGGGGGCGTTGGGTTGGGCTAGAGAAAGAACCGATTCGTCCACCACCGCCAGCCCCACTTCCGCCTGGACTGGGTTGCCCGCGGCATCGGTCACCTGGATATCTGCCTGCACTGTCTCGCGGGGGCCGTAATGCTCGCCGGCTTCCATGTCCCGGTCAGGCGTCACGGTGATGGTCAATTCCTGTTCCACCGTCGAGACCTGGAAAGAGACATAACCAACCCGGTAGGCGGGCGTTGGGTTTGTCTCGTCCACGCCCTTTACCAGCACCACGGAGACATAGACGTTGGGCGCATAGTCGGCGGTGATGGGGAGCTGGATGGTCTCGGCGTTGCCGGAGAGGGTCTGCACCCAGTGATCGATGACGCGCCCCCGCTCGACGGTAAAGAGGGCGGTCACCTCGCCCTGGAAGGGTGAGGGGACCAAGATCTCGGCTACATCGCCGGGCGCATAGGCGCGCCGGTCGGCGACGAGGTGGATGCGGTCGTTGTTTTCCTGCCGCCAGCTCACGTACTCGCTGCTAGAGACCCACATCCACGTGGCGGAGGTGATGGTGTTGCCCTCGTCGTCGCTCCCCTCTGCGCGCACGATGTAGGTTCCGCCGGCCGCGGGCACAAAAGTCGCTGTCGTCTGCCCGCTGCGGTTCGTCGTCACCGTCTGGCTAAAGACGACGGTGTCGGAGGGGACCCAGGTCCAGTACCGGTTGCCGTACTCGTCCTCCTCCTGTACGTTGAGCCATTCCCGCTGGCTGAAGGTGACGAGGAGGGGGATGCCTGCCACACTGTCGCCCTCCCAGTCGACGGTGCGGACCTCGATCTCTTGTTCCTCTCCCACCCGGCCGACATAGCGCGAGGGGCGCAGGCCGATATAAAAGCGGCCCTGGTGGACAGTGACGGTGGCGCGGTTGCTCACCGATTGGTCGTTGACATCGATGATAGTGGCCTCGATGGTGAACCGTTGGCTGTGTAGAGGAGAATCGCCGTCCGTCCCTGTGGCAATGTCGGTGGGGATGGTAAAGACAAAGCGGCCATGCTCGTCGGTTGTGCCCTCTCCATTCGCGATCACGCGTCCCCAACCGGGTATTTCCTGTGGCTCCCACCAGTCCCACTGGCTGGTATCTGTCCAATCCCACCAGCCGGGCACGTCGGGCTGGAAACGATAGTCCTGTGCCATCAGGGTCCAATGCACCTGTGCTTCTGTGACCGGGCCGCCAAAGAAGTAGGTTGCCTCAGCGGTCACGTTCACGCTCTCGCCGGAGAGAACCTCGTCCTGGTCGGGAGTCACGTTCACCTGGAACTCGGGGCGGCGGTATTCGGCCACCTGGAAACCCACTCCGTCCTCGTACCCCTCGGCCTCGGCAGAGATATAGTAATATCCCAAGCCGGCCTCCTCACCCAGAGTGAACTCACCATCGAAGGTGCCCATATCCGAGAGCGGTAGATTGTTGCTATAGATCTCTTGCCCCTCGTCGTCATAGGCGATGATATGGACAGTACGGATGGATTGGGGAAGCGTGTAGCGGGCGTCATCCTCGGCGCGGAGCACGCCGCGGAAGTAGACCGGCTGACCGGGGCGGTAGATGGGCCGGTCGGTGTAGAGGTAAAAGCGATAGGGCCGGGCCGAAAAAGCGGTGGACAGCCCAAAGTCCCACGGGCCGATGGATTGGTACCAGTTGCTGATAGCTACGGCAAAGTCGTCTGCCCCTGGCTCGCCGGAGCGTGCTGTGTAGGTAGCCCAGATATCGCCCAGCGGGTCATACTCGGTCCGGAACACACCGTCAGCGTCGGTGCCGCCCTGTCCTAGCATTTCCTTGTCTGGCCTTATAAGCGTCAGGTCCAGGTTGTCGACCGGCTCGCCGGTCGCCAGGTCGGTTGCCCAGACCAGCGTTTCCCGCTGGGTCAGTTTGAGGGTGAGGTGAATGCGCGAGACAACCAGCAGGTGCCGGTCCGGCTCACCATAGCGCTGGCTGCGTATCTCGGGGGAAGAGACCTCCAGGAAGTAGAGGCCGGGCGGCAGGGAGCCGCCGTCCTCTGCCAGGTCGAGCCGCAGGTAACCGACCTCGTTGAGGGTCGCCTCGACGGGCAGGCTCCACTCCCGCATCAATTCGGCCTCCGTGCGGGGGGCGAAATTATCCCATTCCGACCAGCGATTGGGGCCGGTGAGGCGGGCAAAATCATCCCAATCCAACTGGAAGAGGGCGGCGTCGATCTGGCTGGCATTGCGGTATACGGCATAGACGCGGGTGGGGGCGTATCCGTTGTAGCTGCCCACGTCTCCTGGCGTAGCCAGGTAGGTGAGGGGGGCGAGGGCACGGGTGGTAAAGTGAATCACCTGGCTCTCGCCAATGGTGTTGCCGTAGGGATCGGACATCCCGCTGCCCAGTCGGACCTCGTAGGCGGTGGAGGGCTGGACGTCCCAGGAAATGGAAAAGCGGTTGCGGTAGCTGCTCCACCAGGTATAGACCTGGGTGGGTTCGGGGATGATGGTGATGTTGGGCATCAGAGTGGAGACATCCATTGGGGCGGAGAAGGTGATGTCAAAGTCGGTGTCCGCGTCAGCGGTCGCGCCGTTGGCGGGGGTGGTGGACAGGATACGAGGGTAGGGGACAGTTTCGAATCGCCAGAGATATGTGCCCTGGAGCATCGCGTCGCCGATGGCAGCGCGGGCCGTCGATTCCACAGAGCAATCGTAGGATACTGCCAGGTTCAGGGGCTCTGTGGGGATAAAGGCCATGACCGTATCCCCTTCGCTCCAGACAAAGCGCCCTGGCACAGTCGCGTTATCCGCCCGTAGGCTGAAGGCGGCCTGGGTGGAGGTCCGGTCCATTGGCTGGCTAAAAGTAACGGTGATGGCTTGGGTGAGGGGAATCAGTTCATCTTCGTCCTGCGGCACTGTGCGGACGACATAGGGAGCTTCGGTGGTGAACGTCCAGCTAAAGTCCTTTTCGAGGACGCCGCCGGTGGTGTCGCTGAGGCCAGCGGCGACGGTGGCCTGGTAAGAGGTACCGGGGGTGAAACTGGTCTCGGGGCGGAAGATATAGATGGAGGTGTTGATCCACTCGCCCGTTCCCTCCACTGGTGGGTCAAATGTCAGCGGGCTGGGCATCTCGGTTGATGGCGCGCTGACCAACTGCAGCGGCACGACGGGGCGGTTGAACATCACCGTCACGCTGGCGGTCGGCTCCACATCGCTCGTGTCGGGTTCGGGAATGACCTGGGTGACCTCCAGATAGCCGACGGTGGCAAAGGTAAAATCGGCTTCCTCTCGTAGTGGAAGCCCGGTGGCGGATTTAGCCGAGGGGGCAAGTTGAACCCGGTAGCGGGCGGAGCGCTCCCAGCCCTCACGAGGGGTAAAGACGAGGGTGGCTGGGTCGGTCCAGGAGAATGACCCCGCGACGTGGGGGTCGATGGAGAAGGCGGCCTCGGTCGAGGGGCCGTCCATCGGCTGGTCAAAGGCAAGGACGAGTGGCTGGTCCAGCGCGGCCTCCTCGCCCCGTGCGGGCGAGCGTTCCAGCAGGATGGGTTCGGTTGGGGCGAGGGGGGCCTGGGTTGGGGTGGGGGTTGGTTGCGGGGGAAAGAGGGTTTTGCACGAGAGAGCTGGACCCATCAGCAGCGCGCTCAGAACCAACAGGACGAGGATTTTCTGGCCGTTTTTGTTCTTTTTAATAGTCGTCCCTCCAGATATGCGGACTCTATAGCCTTTATCCCGCGGGCAATACCGAACAGGTGCAGTGCATCGGCGGCGGCTCTGCGCACGCTCTGACTGGCATCTCGCAACCGGGGGATGATGGGATCGACGGCGCGGGGGTCGCCGATCTGCCCCAATATCTCGATGGCTGCTTGGCGCACGCGCCAATTGTCGTCTCGCAACTCGGCGATGAGAGATGGCACAGCCGGCTCGCCGATGTGGGCCAGGGCCTCTATAGCTGCCGCTCTTTGCTCCTCGTTGTCACTTGCCAGTTGGGCGGTGAGGGCGGGGATAGCAAGGCGGCCGACGATGCCCAGCGCCTCCGCCGCTGCCCGGCGCACGCGTCGTTCCGATGCTCCGAGGCTGGTGACTAGTTGGTCGATGGCTGCTTCCCCGACGTGTCCCAGAGCATGTGCTGCGGCGCGGCGTACGCGCCAATTTGCATCGCCCAGGCGGGCGATGAGAGGATCGACGGCTTGGGGATCACCGATCGCGCCCAGCGCTTCGGCCGCCGTGGCGCGGATGATCTCGCTCTCATCGTCAAGCCGAGCGACGAGGGAGGGGGTAGCGCGGGAGTCGCCAACATGGCCCAGCGACTCTATCGCTGCTCGCTGTACGTCGCGGCTCGGGTCTTCCAAGCGGGCGAGAAGAGGGTCCACTGCGCGGGGGTCGCCGATGCGGCCCAGGGCCTCTGTGGCAGCCAGGCGCGTTGGTTCGTTGTGGGCCGTCAGGCAGCGAATCAGGGGACCAACGGCTGCTCCGCCGACGCGGATCAGGGCCTGCACGATCTCGCGGCGCACAACCTTGCCGCTATCTCCGAGTCGGACGATGAGAGGGGGAACGGACGGCGCGCCCAGAAGGCCCAGAGCCACCACGGTTGCCGTGCGCACGATCTCGCTCTTGTCTTCCAGGCACGGGACAAGGGGAGCGACGGCACGGGGATCACCGATGTGGCCTAGTGCCTCTGCCACCGCGCTACGGACCTGGCTGTTCTGGTCCTTGAGGAGAGGGATAAGGTGGTCCGCGGCGCGCTGGTCACCGATGCGACCTAGCGCTGTCGCTGCCCCTCGGCGCACGAGTGGGCTGTGGTGATCCAACTGAGCGATAAGGGGGAGCACGGCGGGCTCGCCGATGCGGGCCAGAGCCTCTGCGGCTCCTTGACGCGCTCGCTGCTCCGGATCGTCCAGCCGGGCGATAAGGGGGAGCACGGCGGGCGCCCCGATGCGGCTCAACGTCTCTACCGCTGCCTGGCGCACGCGGTTGTCTGTATCCCCCAGTCTGGTCTCCAGGCCGGCTACGGCTGGCTCGCCGAGCGCCAAGAGCGCTTCTATCGTCGCCCTGTGTACCCACCAATCGTCGTCGCCGAGGCGGGAGGCGAGGGGAACCGCGGCGCGGGGGTCGCCGATGCGTTGCAGGGCCTCGACGGCGAAGCGGCGCACCCTTGGGTCCTCATCCCCCAGGCGAGCGATGAGGGGCTCAAGAGCGCGGTGGTCGGCTATGTGGCGCAGCGCCTGGGCTGCGGCGGCGCGGATGTCCCTGTTCAGATCCTCCAACCTGGCGGTGAGGAGGTCGACGGCCGGGGCACCGATGCGCTGCAGTGCCTCCACTACCGCCTGCCGCACGCGCGGATCAGGGTCTCCCAGCCGGGCCACGAGGGGCCTGACGGTGCGACTGCCGCCGAGCTCGCCCAGCGCGTGCGCCGCCGCGCGACGTACGCGCCAGTCGTCATCCTGGAGCCGCGCGACGACCGGCCTCACGGCGCGGGGGTCGCCGATGCGGCGCAGCGTCTCCACCGCCGCTGCGCGCACATCGCTGTCCTCATCGCTCAGGCGGGCGAGAAGAGGCGGGACGGACGGAGTGCCCAAGCGACACAGGGCCTCGATAGCCGCGGTGCGTACATTGGCGCTCTCGTCGGACAGGCAGGCGGCGATGGTGGTGGCAGCGCGGGGGTCGCCGATACGGCTGAGTGCCTCCACTGCCTGCTGGCGTACACGTTTATCGTTGTCTTCTAGGCGTACAATGAGCGGTCCCACGGCCGACGGGCCCACACTTGCCAGTGCCTCCAGGGCTGGCTCGTGCCCCCACCACGCGGCGTCGTCCAGTTGAGCGACGAGAGCCTCTCTGGCGCGAGGGTGGTCGATGCTGCCCAGCACAGCCGCAGCGGCTATGCGGATGGTCTCGTCGCGGTCTTGCAAGTGAGCGATGAGGAGGGACACGGCCGGCTCGCCGATGCGAACCAGGGCCTCTTCTGCTTCCCGACGCACCTGCCGATTCGGATCTGTCAGGCAGGCGATGAGCGGCTCTACCGCAGAGGAAGTGCCGATGTACCCCAGGGCTTTGGCGGCTCCCCGCCGCACGCGGGCATCCTCGTCCCGCAGGCGGGCAATGAGCGGACCAACGGCGGATTCGCCGACGCGGCTCAGCGCCTCCACAGCCGGTTGCAGAGTCCACCAGTCGGCCTCCTTGAGCTGGATGACGAGGGTCTCCACGGCGCGGGGGTCCTCGATGCGGTTCAGGGCTTGGGCTGCTGCCACACGCAGGTCGTCGCCCCCGTCTCTCAGCCAGGTGACGAGGGGGGTCACAGCGCGGGGGTCGCCGATCGCCCCCAGGGCCTCCACCGCTGCGGCGCGGACTTGTTCGTCTTCATCCTCCAGCCGGGCGACGAGAGGACCGACGGCCCGTTCGTCGCCGATCGCCCCCAGGGCCTCCGCAGCCTGTTTGCGGATCCACCTGTCTTGGTCCTGTAGTCGGTCGATGAGAGGGGGGACCGCGCGGGGATCGCCGATATGACCCAACGCCTCGATAGCCGCGCGATGGACCCACCAGTTGCTGTCTTCCAAGCAGGCGATGAGGGGGGCCACGGCTGGCTCGCCGATGCGGCTCAGTGCCTGGACGATAGGGTGGTGGTCCAACCAGCTTTCATCCCGCAGGCGGGCGATGAGGGGAGTGACAGCGCGCTCGCCGCCGAGCCGGCCCAACGCCCGTACCACCGCTGAACGCGCACTTTCGCTGGGGTCGTCGAGCAGTGGGAGCAGCGGTTCGACGACGCGGGGGTCGCCGATGCGATGGAGTGCCCGGATGGCTGCGACGCGTACCGTCTCGCTCTGGTTGTTCAACTGGGCGACGAGGGCCTCTACCGCCGGTCGGCCGATGTGGCCCAATGCCTGGATCGCTGCTTGGCGCACCCGCTGGTCCGTGGTCGCCAGGTGGGCGATGAGGGCAGCTATCGCCGGACCACCGGCTTGGCCCAGGGCCTCGATGGCTGCCCTGCGCACCCACCATTCTTTGTCTCCCAGTCTTTCCACCAGGCGTTCGATGGCCCACTCTGTTTTTAGCTCGCCCAGAAGCTGGCAGGCTGCCACCTGGCGGTCGACGCGGTCGCTGAGCATTGCCTCCAACTTGGCCAAAATACGTTGTCCCGCCGTGGTCGTCGCGAGCTGCGGATTCTCCCGCAAGCAGCGGCAGGCGATACGAAGCTGCTCCTGCTCGGCTTGGGGCGGGAGCAGATCGGCAAAGAATCGTTCGGCTTCTGTCGCTTTGATCTCGCCCGCGACCAGCACCACTGCCTCTGCCCAATCCTGCTCAGTGGAGACGGATTGTAACGGCTCGCCCGACCGCCAGCGGATGAGGGGGGAACGAGCGGCAAAATACTCTTGTAGCCGCTGGTGCCGGAATAGGAGCCGGGCCCCACGCTGACGGAGCAAGCCTGCCCGCCGGGCGCACTCAATCTGGATATCATGGGCGGGGCGGGGGTCAGGTTGTCCCGCCTGCCGCGCCAGGGCCAGTTCAGAGAGGGCCTGCATCACCGCTTCCACGTCCAGGGGGACATCCTCGCTTTCCCGGACGTGCTCCAGAAGGAGCCGCGCTTGCTCGCGGCAGAGAGTGAACCGCCCAAGCGGACGTGTGGGAAGCCGTCCAGCCAGGTGGAGGGCGATGATGATGGAGAGGCTCCAGGGGCTGGAGACGAGGTCGCGTGGTTCCTGTTGCAATCTTGCCAGGAGCGTCTGTGCCTGCCTGCCCCCTCCCAGCCGGTGCGTGACGAGAGCTGCTATCTGATCCTCTTGCAGGGGAACCAGGCTGTATTCTGTCATATGGGGGAGAGAAGCGTCCCAGATATGGGATGCGAGCACAATGTGACAATCGGGACAAGCGCCCAGGAAATCGATCAACTGTTGCAGCTTGCTGTGTT
>JAOZPF010000260.1:0-1316 GCA_029932895.1 Anaerolineae bacterium
CGCGCCCCTGCTCGCTGCCGGCCAACCCCAGGTGCTCGGCACGCACGTACCCCTCGCGCTCCACCAGCCACAGGCAGAGGCGCTCGAAATCCGCCGGGGAGAGCTGGCCGAAAGGGAGTACCAGGGTTGTCGCCAGAAGAGAAGGGCGTGCTGCCTTGCTGGAAGGAGCATGGAGAACCGGCTCAGCCGGAGGAGAAATGTCTATATGCTCCAAGGCAGCGAGGACCTCCAGCGGGTCAGCGTCCAGGCGTTGCAGCGGAGCGGGCCAGGGGAAATCAGCCGGACCGAGGACAAAGTGATGTGCCGCCTCGCGCACGGCGGGAGCCAGCAGATCACGCCACAGGCGGGCGAAGGCAGCGGTGGGATCCGGGGCCAGCACCAGCACGACACCGTCTTGCGCCAGGCGGTGAACCTCCCGCAGTAGATGGGCCTTATCGGGGTCGTTGCGGGCAGCCTGCACATCGTCCCAACTGAGGAACAGCCCGGTGCGGGTTGCCAGGTCACCCCCCAGCTTAAGCAGGTTGTGTTCGCTGCCGGCGGGGACGTCGTGCCGGGTGCGCACCACGTTGAGGTGAACGTCGGCCTGGCGGAAGGTTGCCTCCAGGCGATCGGTGGGGTTCAGGCTGAGGATGGGCAGAGGCGGCAGTTGAGCCACGGGCCAGGGAAACGACGACAGCGAGCGCGCCGACTCCAGCCAGCGGTTGATGACCAGGGCCGGATTGCGGGGCGGCCGCTCGGTAGGGGGAAAGGGCACGTCGGCCCACACCAGCAGGAGCCGCCGCCCGGGTAGAATTGTGGTGAGCAAGGCCAGGTCACCACGTTTTTCCTCTTGGTCCATTACTTTATCTCCTTCAAGCCCGAAACCTGCGCGCGGATTCCCTGAGGGGGGCTTTGCCCCCCTCAGACTCCCCCCGAAGGAACAAGGAACAAAGCACAAGGACTACGAGGAGGAGGCCCGGACGCAACGAAATCCCCCGCCGTTGAACCAGTTCCCGGGGACGTCCCTGAAGCGACAGCCGCAACGGCAACGCTCTGGGCCATCGCTATACCAACTCCCACCCCGCAGCACACGGTACTCCCCCTTCTCCGGCCCAGTGGGGTTCCGGACGTCCCGGCAACGAGCATAGTACGCCTCGCCGTACCAGTCCCAGCACCACTCCCAGACGTTGCCGACCATATCGTGGATCACACCCCCCGCTGCCCCTTGAGGGAAGATGCCCACTGGGGAGGTGACGCCCAGCCCTGCTTCCTTGCTGTTGCAATGATCTTCCTGCCACTCGTTTCCCCAGGGGTAGCGACAAGGGGGGGGGCGGCGC
>JAOZPF010000260.1:1326-3943 GCA_029932895.1 Anaerolineae bacterium
GTAGCGACAAACCCCCTCCCCTGTCCCCTCCCCCTGTGAGGTGGAGGGGAATCGAGAGCCGCGGGCGGCGCGCTCCCACTCGGCCTCGGTGGGCAGGCAGTAGGTGTGGCCGTCGTCCAGCGTCGCCGTGAGCCAGTGGCAGTAGGCCACCGCCTCGTACCAGTTCACGCCCACGACAGGCTGGGAAGGGTTGTTCCATTTAGCGTCCTCCCAGTAGCGCGGCTGATTGTACCAATCATCTGTCACCCAATCTTTCACCCGGCCATCTTTCCAGTATCCCTCAGCGATGGCCTCAGTCCACCACCGCTCGTCCTGGTAACCGCCCGCGGCGATGAAGTGGGCGAACATGGCGTTGGTGGTGGGGTAGCGGGCAATCTCGTAGGGGTCCAGGTAGACCCGGTGGCGGGGCCGTTCGTCCTCTTCCGGGCTGTCGTCCTCTCCCATCCAGAACCAGCCCCCCTCAATGGGAACGAACTCGGGCAGGCCCAGGGGGCCGGCGAAGCGCGGGTCGCCCAGGCTGTCCTCGTCGGGGTAGCCGTAGAGCAGGCCCAGCACCAGCCCTGCCTCCTGGCGCGTGGCGACCGGTGCGGGAGCTGGCTCGGCGTAAAGCAGTTGGTAGAGCCGGTTGGCCAGGTCCTGGGCCAGGCCGAGATACCAGGTGGGTCGCCGCAGGCGGGCCCGCAGTTGCAGCAGGCCCCGCCCGGCCAGGGCCAGGGCGACTAACTGAGCCGCCGGCCCCTCTCCCTGGGCGGCAATCTGTTGCAAAAAGCTGCGGGCCGCAAAGCCCGGCTTCTCGGCCAAATAACCAGCCGCCAGCAGGAAGACCTCCCGCCACCAGGTGCTGCCCACCTTCTCCCTCAGGAGGCTCTCGTAGCCCTGGGGATCCTCCCACTGGTAGTGCTCGCCCAGGTAGCAGCCGGCCAGGAACTCCTGCATGATCAGGTGATCGCCGATGGTGTAGCCCTGCTCGGTCTCGCAAAGCAGGCCGCTGCGCTCGACCATCAGGGTGAGAAAGTCACGAGCGCGTTGACGGGCCTGGGTTGGTGTCAGGACCAGATTCTCCTGAAAAAAGTAGCGGGCCAACACCTGGTCGGCCAGTTCATCCTCGCCCACCACGACGTGCCGCTCGCCCCGCCGCTCCGGCTGCGTCTCCAGCATACGGTGCACCTGGAAGGCGGCGTAGGTCAGGTAGTGACGGCGTTCGGGCAGCGGCCACCCCTGGCCATCAACCAGTTCATCCACGGCGGCAGTGTCGTAGCGGGTGCGTTTGAAAGAATGCTTGAGCAGGATGTCCACGTAGGCGTCGTAGAGGGCGGCGCGGCTCTCGGGCAGTTCGCCGCGCAGGGCGTGGATTACCGCCGCCGTCCAGACCATCACCGGCGTGCGGGCCAGGTCGCGCAGGGCCTCGGAGTGGCTGAACCGCTCGGCCAGGTCGGCAGCGCGGCGGTCGGCATCGGGCAAGTCCAGCCCTCTGTAGATGGCGTGCACCATACGCGTGCGCTGCTCCTCGTCCAGGTCGCGGATAGTAATTACAGTGAAGCGGTCGTCCAGGCGGGTGTTGCGGTAGGCGGCTACGCGGGCGGTGACGATCAGCCGCGTCCCCTCCACCTGACCGACCAGTTCCTGGATGACGTTGCGCACGGTCTCGCGGTGAGTGGGGTCGGGCACCTCGTCCAGAGCATCCAGCAGCAACCAGGCCCGCCCGCTGCGGATGTGATCGGCCAGAAAGCCGGAGGGCAGGTCGGCGGTGGGGCACAGGTCGGCGAACCAGTCATCCATGAAACGCAACAGGTCGGCGACGCAGCGGATGTAGGCTCCGGGGGAGTCATCACTGCCACAGGCCCGCTCAAAGAGGCGCAGGGGCAGAAAGACGGGGAGGGGGCGTGGATCGGGCAGCACAGGGGCCAGGTCTGGGGCCACGGCGCGGGGATCCTCGGCGGCCAGCGTGCTGACGATGACGTGCAGCACGGTAGTCTTGCCGGAGCCGGCATCACCGATGAGGGCCAGGTGACCGGGGAAAAGCTTGAGTATCTCAGGCAGGGTATCCGGCTGTGTTTCCCACTCGGCCCGCTTCCAGGAACGCCGCATTTCCTGGGGCATTTTATCCAGGTCCGCCTCCTGACGAAACACTGGGGCGTCGAAGCGAAGCGGGACGTAGACGCCGTCCTTGCCCAGTAGGGGCGGGCGGCGGGGACTGCCCACCTGCTCGTCTTGTGCCAGGGCGGTGAAGGCGTGGGTCTCGATGACGTTGTACCGCTGGCGCAGGGCGGCCAGGTAGCGCTCGCGGGCAGCGGCGTAGTCGGGGGTGTCCAGATCAGGGGTCCCCCGGCCGGCCTGCGCAATTTGGTCCCTGCCGATAAAGTCTCTCCCGGCGTGAACGTCGCCGGCGATAAATGCGCCTCCGCCGGTGTTGACGTGGATGGTGGGCTGTTTTCCCTCATCCGCGTGTTCTTCGTTCTCGTTCATCGTCTCACCTCCGGGGGCGCAGCATGCTGCGTCCCTGAGACGCGCGGATTCCCTGAGGGGGGCAGAGCCCCCCTCAGACTCCCCCCAAAGGAACAAAGGACAAGGCACAAAGATCAGGAGGAGGCCCGGACGCAACGAAATCCCCTGTCGT
>JAOZPF010000038.1 GCA_029932895.1 Anaerolineae bacterium
GACGGACTCTAGCTTCCAGCTCAGCGCCGGGGCCTCGCTTGTCCTGCGCTTTAGCATCTGGCAAGAGGTCACAGTCAGCCAGGTCGACCGGATGACGCTCACCCTGGTCAGCACGGGATATGCCGCCACCGAGACTCTGCCCAAGTTAGAGATGTGGAACTGGGAAAGCGAGCAGTGGGAGGAACAGGGGGTCGCCTGGGGACAGAACGACATCCCTGGTCCAAGTCGGTACGTCCGACCAGATGGCGTGATACGCGCGCGGCTCACAGCCTCCGAAACCTGGGTCGAGATCAAGGACGTGACCATCAGCATCGAGGGACAACAGTGATGAGAGCGGCGATCGAGACGCGGGGACTGGTCAAGCGGTACGGACGAGTGACCGCCTTGAAGGGAATCGACCTGGTTGTCGAGGAGGGCGCGGTCTTTGGCTTTGTGGGGCCGAACGGAGCCGGCAAGACGACGACGATGCGCATCCTGGCGACTCTCCTCCGCCCCACAGCCGGGGCAGCCTATGTGATGGGCTACTCGGTGGCCCGCAACCAGCGCCAGGTGCGGCGGGCTATCGGCTATATGCCCGATTTCTTTGGCGTTTATGGCGATATGCGAGTCGGCGAGTATCTGGACTTTTTTTCCGCCTGCTACGAGATACCGTTGTCCACCCGTCGCCGGCTGGTGAACGACTTGCTGGAACTGGTGGACCTTGCTCACCGTCGCGATGACTATGTGGACGGCCTCTCGCGGGGAATGAAACAGCGGCTTTGCCTCGCCCGCGCGCTGGCCCACGACCCCCAGGTACTGATCCTGGACGAGCCGGCCTCAGGGTTGGACCCGCGCGCGCGAGTCGAGATTCGCGCGCTGTTGCGCGAGCTCCACGCGATGGGCAAGACCATTCTCATCTCCTCCCACATCCTCTCCGAGATCGAAGAGGTCTGCACCCACATCGGCATCATCGAGGCTGGCCGGCTGGTGGCAACCGGCACTCTCGGCGAGATTCGGGAACGTCTCCACACCCATCGCCTGGTGCGGCTCGGCCTGCTGGGCCGAATCCAGGAGGCGGAAAAGTGGCTGGCAAACTGGCCGGGCGTGCTCGATGTCACCCCCCTGACAGAAAACGGGGATGACCACCTGGAGGTGAGTTTCTCCGGTGACGACGAGGCGCTGGCGGGGTTGCTAGCCGGATTGGTAGGCAACGGGTTCGGAGTGACGAGATTCCACGAAGAGTCTGGCGACCTAGAGGACGTGTTTATGCGGCTGACGCGGGGGGTCGTTTCCTGATGGGCAACTGGCGACGATGGTTTCAAAACCCCAACCCCCTGCTGCGGAAGGAGCTGCGGGGACGGATGCGCGGCGCGCGCGCCTTTGTCGTGCTGACCATTTACCTGCTCTTGCTCTCTTGCTTTGCTGCCCTCGCCTACTCCAGCGCCGTCAATGCCAGCAGCTACACCGACAGCGGGGTCGATATGTCCGACGCCGGTAAGGCGCTCTTTTACACCGTCGTCCTCATCGAGATCGTCCTGGTCACTTTCATCACCCCCGCCTTCACCGCCGGCACGATCGCGGGCGAGCGGGAGCGCAAGACCTACGAGCTACTAAAGACAACGCTCCTCCCCGTCCACCGTCTGGTCGGCGGCAAGCTTACCGCAGCTTTGACCTACATCCTCCTGCTCCTCCTGGCCGCCGTCCCGCTGGAGAGCCTGGCCTTTATGTTGGGCGGCGTGACGGCGGGCGAGTTGGGACTGGCTTTGGTACTGCTGCTGGTCACCGCCCTCTTCTTTGGCGTTCTCGGCCTCTTTTTCTCCTCTATCACGCGCACCACCCTGACCTCCACCGTGCTGACCTACGGAGCATCCCTGATGATCGCCATTGGCATCCCCACCATGATGGGGTTCCTCAGCACGTTGGTCCTTGACCCCTTGCTGGGATACACCTCCCTAGCCACTACTCCCCCCTTCTGGGTGCGGGTCCTGGTCATCTATTTGCTCTACATAATTATCAACCTCACTCCCCTCGGGGCTGCTGTCGCCACCGAGATTGTCCTCTACAACGAGAACAGCCTCTGGTACTTTATGATGGATATCGACCCCACCAGTCACTCGCCGGTTCCGGCCCCATCCGGCTGGATCATCTACACCCTGGCCTACCTGGTACTGAGCGCGCTGTTGCTGGCGGTGACGATGTTGATCGTGCGCCGGCAGGAGAGAAAATGACGAGCCGAGCAGCACCAGACCCCAGGCTTCACAGACTCTTGCGCCGCTACGGACGACGGTTGCGAGCGGTCGAGGGCCTGCATTGGACCGCATGGGGGTTGGCAGTAGGGCTGGCTCTGGGACTGGCCCTCGCCCTGGTTGCCCGCGCTATCCCGCTGCTGCCACGCCGGCCCCTGGTCGGATTGGCCGGGCTGTTGGCGCTGGCTGGCGCGTGGGGTGGCCTGAGCGCGGCGTTACTCCGCCCGCGCCCCGTCCACCGCCTGGCCCGCATTCTCGACCGCCGTCTTTCCCTGGCGGAACGGCTGACGACAGCGTTGGAGGTCGGAGAGGGCCGGTTGCGAACGAGCCGCACGATGGCCGCCGCTCAACTGGCCGACACGCTGCGAGCAGCCGCTCACACCGATATCCACGCTGCACTGGAGCTGCGAGCGCCGCGCCGGCCGCTGCTGGTCGGACTACTCCTCGCCGCCGGGCTGACTCTATCCCTGCTCCTCCCCAACCCACAGGAGCAACTCATCCTCCAGCAGGCCGCCGCGCACGCCGCCATCACAGAGCAGGTTGAAGCCCTGGAAGCAGTCAGGGAGGAGATCGCTCAATCCGATGCCATCAGCAGCGAGGAGAGAGCCGCCCTGCTCCAGGCGTTGGAGGAAACGCTGACGGCACTGGAGGAAGGGCAGGCCGCACCAGAGGAGGCCATCGCCGCTCTGGCCGCGGCCGAGCGCTCGCTGGCTCCGCTCCAGGACCCCGGCGCGGCGGACCTGCGGACTGGCCTGGAGCGGGCGGCGGGGGAGATGGCCGATTCGGAACTGGCACGCCCTATCGCCGCGTCGTTGGCGCGGGGAGATTACGCCGCCGCCGCCGAGGCCCTGGCCTCTTTCGCCGGGGAGGAGGGGGAGGCTTTGACGCGTGAGCAGGAACTGGAACTGGCCCGCGAACTGGCCCAGGCGGCGGAAACGCTGGCGCAGGTCAGCCCCGAACTGGCGGAGCAACTGGCCGAAGCGGCAGCGGCAATCGAACAGGGTGACATCGCTCGAGCGCGGCAGGCCATCCAGCAGGCAGCCGCACAGATGAGAGAGACTGGTCAGCGGGTCGAGGGCGAGGCCGCCGTCGAGCAAACTCTGGCTGCGCTGCAGGAAGGACGAGAACAGATCGCCCAGGCAAGCGGGCAACAGGCAAGCACAGCCGGACAGCAGGCAGGAGCAAGTGGACAGCAGGCAAGCACAGCCGGACAGCAGGCAGGAGCAAGTGGACAGCAGGCAGGCGCAACCGGGCAACAGGCCGCCGGGCAAACGGGCGGGCAACAGGCGGGCACAGGCGCTGGTCAGCAGGGCCACCACGAAGACAGCGGCAGCAGCGCGCCCTATGACCCCATCTACGCGCCAGAACGGCTGGAAGGAGAAGGCGGACAGGTCGAGATCGACCGCCAGGGCGAGGGCGGGCTCCCGACAGGTGACACGCCGCTCCCGGCTCCCCAGAGCGATGGGCGTACCGCCGTCCCCTACAGCCAGGTCTATGCCCACTACGCCGCGCAGGCCCACGCCGCATTGGAGAGCAGCTACATCCCGCTGGGAATGAAGCAGTACGTGCGTGATTATTTCAGCTCGTTGGAGCCCTGATGGCGACTGCCGTCATTTTCGATCTGGACGGCCTGATGGCCGACAGCGAACCGCTGGCCGAGTGGGCCTGGGCGCAGGTCCTGGCCCGCTACGGCTGTCAACTC
Source organism: Anaerolineae bacterium (assembly GCA_029932895.1). GTDB lineage: Bacteria > Chloroflexota > Anaerolineae > B4-G1 > DUEL01 > JAOZPF01. Next base: position 3,928 of record JAOZPF010000038.1, read on the forward strand.
GATGACGAAACACTCCAAGAGATCCTGGGGCTGCGCGTCATCGACTCGGCCGCCCACCTCTGCCGCCGCTACCAGCTTCCCCTCACACCGGAGGAGGCAGCCGCTGAGCGGGACCGGCTGTTCCTGGCAGCGGTCCCCGCGCAGCTCTCCGCCTGCCTCGGCCTCTACCCCCTCCTGGACGACCTTGAGACGCGGGGGGTCCCTCTCGGCGTCGCCACGTCGGGCCACCAGCAGTACGTGTCCCTGGCGCTACGGACCCTCGGTGTGGCGGGCCGCTTCCAGGCCATCGCCACGGGGGACCAGGTGGCCCGTGGCAAGCCCGCGCCCGACATTTACCTCCTGGCTGCCAGACAGCTGGACATTCCCCCCAACGACTGCCTGGCCCTGGAGGACGCCCCCCTGGGCGTCGCCGCCGCGCAAGCGGCGGGAATGACCTGCATCGCGGTACCCAATCCGCGCCTCCCGCCCACCAAGTTCTCTCGCGCCGATCGCGTGCTGACCTCGCTGCAAGAAGTACATACAGCGTTGGATGACCTATTGACAATGAGCAAACCGGAGGAGATATGACCCAATTACCCACTCAACCAACCAAATGGAGTCTGGACGACCTGTTTCCCACGGCAGAGGGGCCCGAGTTCGAGGGTGCTCTAGCTGAACTGGAGGAACAAGTGACCCAGGTCGAAGCCAGGCGGCCGCTCCTCTCCCCCGAGATCAGTGACGAGGATTTTCTGGAACTGATGCACCTCGTCGAGACCATCACCGCCACAAGCCGAAGGCTGCTCTACTATGCCTACCTGCGCTTTTCAGAGGACACCCAATCGCAGACCGCTCTGGGCCTGATGGGCAGGATGGAGCAGCTATCGGCCGAGATCGAGAACCGGCTCCTCTTTTTCACACTATGGTGGAAAGGGCTGGAGGAGCAGGCTGCTCAACGGCTGATGACCGGCAGTGGGGACTATCGCTACTACCTAGAGTCACTGCGCCGCTTCCGCCCCCACACCCTCTCCGAGGCCGAGGAAAAGGTGATCAACCTGAAAAACGTCAACGGCGTCAGCGCGCTGTCCAAGCTCTACGATATGATCACCAACCGCTTCTCCTTCAAACTCGAGATCGAAGGCGAAATCAGAGAGCTGACACGGAGCGAGCTATCGACCTATGTCCGCGACCCGTCGCCGCAGGTGCGCGCCGCCGCCTACCAGGAACTGCACCGCGTCTACAGCGAGCAGGGAACCATTCTGGCCGAGATCTATAACAACATCGTGCGGGACTGGGCCAGCGAGAACGTGACGCTGCGCCGGTACGCCACACCGATCTCGGTGCGCAATCTGGGTAACGACATCCCCGACCCGGTGGTCGATACCCTCTTGGAGGTCTGCCGGCGTAATATGCCGATCTTTCACCGCTACTTCCGCCTCAAGGCCCGCCTCCTCGGAGTGGACAAGCTGCGCCGCTACGACATCTATGCCCCGGTCCGGGCCGCCGAAAAGAGCTTTTCCTTCGCCGAGGCAACCGACCTGGTGCTGGAGAACTTTCGCCAGCTCTCGCCCACGCTGGCCGACCACGCCCTCCGCGTCTTTGCCACCGCTCACATCGACGCCGAGGTGCGGCCCGGAAAACAAGGCGGGGCCTTTTGCGCCTCGGCCACGCCCGAGCTTGCCCCGTGGGTGCTGGTGAATTATAACGGCAAGACCGACGACGTGCTCACGTTGGCCCACGAACTCGGCCACGCCGTCCACGCACTGATGGCTCAGGATCACTCGGTGCTCACTTTCCACTCGGCGCTTCCTCTGGCCGAGACCGCCTCCGTTTTCTCCGAGATCAGCTTGGCCAATCGCTGGCTGCAGGAGGAACCAGACCCGGCTGTGCGGCGCGATCTGCTGGTGACGATGCTCGACGGCGCTTATGCTACCATCGCCCGCCAGGCCTACTTTGTCCTGTTCGAGCGCGAGGCCCATCGCCGCGCCGTCAAGGGGGCAACGGCGGACGAGTTGAGCGCGCTCTACCTGGATAACCTCCGCGAGCAGTTTGGTGATTCGGTCCAAGTCTCGGATGACTTTGGCTGGGAGTGGATCGAGATTCCCCACATCTACCACACCCCTTTCTACTGCTATGCCTACAGCTTTGGACAGTTGCTGGTGCTGGCCCTCTACCAGCAATACCGGCGCGAAGGGGCCTCCTTCATCCCCCGCTACCTCCGCATCCTGTCCTACGGCGGATCGGCCAGCCCAACGCACATCGTCAGCGAGGCCGGCTTTGACATCAGCTCACCCGCTTTCTGGCAGGGCGGGTTCGACGTGCTGCAGGGGATGCTGGACGAGATGGAAGCGCTATGAACAGGATCACCCCCCAACAGTTCCGCGAGACCGCCGGGCGCATCGAAGCCGAAGTCGGCCAAGTCATCGTCGGTCAGCACGAGGTGGTACGCCACGTGCTCGTCTGCCTCCTCGCCGGAGGACACGCCCTTCTGGAAGGTGTGCCTGGCCTGGGCAAGACAATGCTGGTGCGCACCCTGGCGCGCGTCCTCGACCTACAGTTCGCCCGCATCCAGTTCACCCCCGACCTGATGCCCGCCGACATCGTCGGCACCGACATCCTGGAGGAAAAGGAGGACGGCCGACGAGCGTTCCGCTTTCAGCCTGGCCCCGTCTTTACCAACTTGCTCCTGGCCGACGAGATCAACCGCGCCACCCCCAAGACCCAGTCCGCCCTCTTGGAAGCGATGCAGGAGCGCACCGTCACCGTCGCCAACCGCTCCTACCCGCTCGACCCACCGTTCATGGTCCTGGCGACCCAGAACCCGATCGAGATGGAGGGCACCTACCCGCTGCCGGAGGCCCAACTGGACCGCTTTCTGTTCAAGATAAACGTCACCTATCCCTCCGCGGCCGAGTTGGTCGAGATTCTGGAGCGGACGACGGGCGGGACGGAACCGGAGGTGAAGGTGGTAGCCGACGGAGCCAGCGTGCTGGCGATGGCTGCTCTCGCCCGCGACGTCCCCGCCGCCTCCCCCGTCACCGCCTATGCCGCCCGCCTGGTCCGCGCCACCCATCCCACCGCAGATGAGGCCCCGGAGAGTGTGCGCCGCTATGTCCGCTACGGTGCCAGCCCCCGCGCCGCCCAGGCCCTCATCCTGGGGGGTAAGGTCACCGCCCTGCTGGAGGGCCGCCTCAACGTCTCCCTGGACGACGTGCGGGCGGTGGCCCCGGCCGCCCTGCGTCACCGAGTGCTCCTCAACTTTGAGGCCCTGGCCGAGGGAGTGGGGCCGGACGAGGTGGTGGCGGAGGTGATGAAGGCTATAGCGGGAGAATGAACGCGCTCAGCACATCCTTCCTCTCCAGGCTCGACCGCCTCTCCTTCGTCGCCCGGCGCATCCGAGCCGGGCAGACGGCAGGGGAGCGCCGCTCCACCCGCCACGGCACTTCGGTCGAGTTCGCCGATTACCGGGACTATGCGAAAGGCGACGACCTGCGCCGGGTCGATTGGAATATTTACGCCCGCCTGGAACGTCCCTTTGTCAAACTGTTCGAGGAGGAACAGGACCTGGCTGTCCACCTGCTGCTGGATGGGAGCGGGTCGATGGATTGGGAAGGGGCGGAGCAAGGCGAGGGCAAATGGACCTACGCCCGGCAACTGGCGGCGGCACTGGGATACGTCGCGCTGAGGGACGGGGACCGGCTGACAGTGACCGCGCTCCGCGCTTTTCCCCCCACCCCCTTCGGTCCGGCGCGCGGGCGGGGCCACGTGCTCCGCCTGTTCACGTGGCTGGAAGGGCTGGACGCCGATGGCGTCACCGACCTGAACGAGAGCCTGCGCGCCTATGCCCTCCGCAGCCACCGCGCCGGGCTGGTGCTGCTCATCTCCGATCTGTTCTCCCCCTCCGGCTATGTCGCCGGGCTGACAACGTTGCTGGCCCGCGGTCACGAGGTCGTCCTCCTCCACCTCCTCTCTCCGGCCGAGGTGGAGCCACCGCTGGGAGGCGACCTGCGGCTGGTGGACATTGAGACCGGCGAGGCCCAAGAGGTGACTATCGACGGCGGGATGCGCGCACTCTACCGCCGTCGCCTCGCCACCTGGCAGGCCAAAATCAGCGCCACTTGCCGCGCCCGTGACGTTCATTACATCCCCCTGGTGACCGACACACCCCTCGAACGGATAGTGCTCTATGACTTGAGGCGGGCCGGGGTGGTGAGGTAAAGCACGGATGGGCTTCCTGACGCCGCTGGCACTCCTCCTCGCCGCCCTGGCTATCCCCATTCTCCTGCTCTATATGCTCAAGCTGCAGCGGCGGGAGGTGCTGGTCTCCAGCACACTCCTCTGGCAACGGTTGCTGCGCGACCGGGAGGCGAACAGTCCCTGGCAGCGGCTCCGCCGCAATCTGCTGATGCTGCTGCAACTGCTCGCCCTGGCCCTGCTGACTCTGGCCCTGGCCCGCCCTTTTCTTCCCAGCCCAGCCATCGCCAGCGGCAGCGCCGTCATCCTGCTCGACACCTCCGCCAGCATGCAGGCCACCGATGTGGTCCCCACCCGCTTTGAGGCTGCGCGGCGCGCGGCGCGCCGCGCGCGGGCTGGGCTGGGGCCGGGCGATACAGCCACCATCATCGCCGTCGGGCCGCAGCCATCACTGCTGACCACAGCCACGGGGGACCGGGCCACTCTGTACCGCGCCCTGGAGAGAGCCACGCCCAGCGACGGCCCCGCCGACTGGGAGACCGCCTTCGCTCTGGCCGCCGCCTCTGTGACAGGCGCAGAGAACCCCCAAACTATCATCATCTCCGATGGAGCGGTGCCCGAAGCACTCCCTCCCCTGCCCGGAGTGGTCCATTTCGTACAGGTGGGTCAGCGCAGCGCTAACCTGGCAATCGTCGCCCTGGCGATGCGGGAGAGCAGCAGCGGCCCGCAGGCTTTCCTGCGCGTGACCAACTCGGGCGACGACCTCGCCGAGCTCGACGTGGAACTGCGCGCCGACACGGCCCTCTTTGACGTCCGTCACCTCACCATCTCCCCTCACTCCAGCGCTGGCCTCACCATCAGCGACCTGCCCTACGACCTGGCGCTGCTGGAGGCCCACCTCTCCACCACCGACCCCCTCCCCCTCGACGACACCGCCTGGGCCACCCGCAGCCCAGCGGCTACCCGGCACGTGCTCTTGGTCACACCGGGCAATCTCTTCTTGGAGCGGGCGCTGGAGAGCCTGCCGGGCACCGAACTGACCCGCCTCGCCCCCGACCAACCCCTGCCCGCCACCCCCTACGACCTACTCGTCTACGACGGAGCGGTCACGACCACACTGCCCACGGGAAGTCTGTGGCTGATCGGCCCCTATGGGGACGCGGGCAACGTGTTCACCAACACGACAATCGTCCGCACCGCCGCCAACGACCCGCTCCTCCGCTATGTGGACCTGGACAATGTCCATGTGCGCCAGGCCTGGCGCGTAGAGCCGCTGCCTGGTGCGCGCATACTGGTGGAAGCAGAGGGCGGGCCACTCCTGTTCGTCACCGAGCGACCAGAGGGAAGATTGGCCGTGCTCTCTTTCGACCTCCACGACTCCGACCTGCCATTGCAGGTCGCTTTCCCCCTTCTCGTCGCCAACCTGACCGGCTGGCTTCTGCCACCGAGTGGAATCGGCGCTTCGACGTCGGTGCAGCCCGGCAGCAGCGTCCCCATCCAGCCGCTCCCCACAGCAGAAAAGGTCACCATCACCAAACCGGACTCCACCGTCACCACTCTCTCCTCCCCTTCACCCGTCCTCGTCGCCGACCGGGTAGGGGTCTACCAGATCGCCCAACTCGGCCCCGACGGCGAGCTTTTGCGGGCCGACCTCCTCGCCGTCAATCTGTTCGACGCGGCGGAATCGGACATCGCGCCACGGCAGTCGATCCGTGTCGGGCAGGTCGAGGTGACTATCGCCACACAGGGGGAGGAGGGACAGCGCGAGCTTTGGCCGTGGCTGGCGGGAATGGCGCTGGCGGTGCTGGGGGTGGAGTGGTGGGTGTTCCACCAGGGAGAATGGCGGAGGAATCGCGATGGCCTTTAGGCAACCGTTCCTCCTGTTGCTACTACCGTTGCTGGCCTATTTCGCCTTCCTGGGCCGACCCGCGGGCCGGACTGGACGCGGGCGGGCCTGGGCAGCGCTGGTGCTGCGTTGCCTGATTGTGGCGCTCATCATCTTTGGCTTGGCGGGGGCCCAATCCCTCCACGGCGGCGATGAACTGGCCGTTGTCTTTCTGCTGGACGCATCCGACAGCATCCCCGCCACAGAGCGGGAGCGCGGCTTGGACTTTGTCCAGGCTGCGCTGGCAGCAATGGACCCCGACGACCAGGCCGCCCTCGTCCTCTTTGGAGCCGATGCGCTGGTAGAGCGGCCCATGCGGGCCGACAGCCACCTGGGCCCGGTGGCCTCGATCCCCCGCACGGACCAGACCGACCTAGAGGGGGCAATTCGGCTGGGGGCTGCCCTCTTCCCCGCCGGCGCCGCCCGGCGGATGGTGCTCCTCTCCGACGGCCGCCCCACCAGCGGCGACGCCGAGGCCGCCGTGCGGCTGGCCCGCGCCCAGAACGTCCAACTGGACACGGTGAGCCTGGGCGCGCTGCCAGAGGTCGAGGTCTGGCTGACCGACATTGATCTCCCCACCCGCCTCCACCAGGGAGAAGAGTTCACCCTGGTCGCCAACGCCGAGAGCAGCGCGCCGGTGCTGGCGACGCTGACCGTCCTCGCCGGGGAGCAAGTGGTGGCCCAACAGCCCGTGCGGTTGAACCCCGGCCGCAACCGCTTCGCCATGCCACTGACCGCCGACCAACCTGGCTTTGCCACCTATCGCGTCGTCCTCTCGCCCGCCGCCGACACCTACCCTCAGAACAACTCCCTCTCTGGCTTTACCCTGGTCGAAGGACCGCCCCGCATTCTGCTCGTCGCCGCCGACGAGGAGGAGGCCGCTCCCCTGCGCGAGGCCCTCCTCGCCGCCGGGTTCGACCTACGAGACTCATCTCCCAGCGGGCTGGGGTCCGACCCCGCCACACTGGCTGAATACGGGGCTATCATTCTGGCGAACACCCCCGCCCAGTCCCTCTCCCCCCGCGCGATGGCGGCGCTCCAGTCCTACGTGCGCGACCTGGGTGGCGGCCTGGTCGCCGTAGGCGGGCCAGATGCCTATGGAGTCGGCGGTTGGTACGACACACCGCTGGAGGAAACCCTGCCGGTGGCAATGACCATCGACGACCCCGAGCGATTTCCTCCGCTGTCAGTCGTGGTCGTCATCGACAAGTCGGGCAGCATGTCGGTCCAGGAGAACGGCGTGCAAAAGATCCGCCTGGCGGGGGAGGCTGCAGCCCGCGTCGCCGAGCTGATCAACGACCTGGACGAGATCACCATCATCGCTTTTGACGACCGCCCAGCCGACGTCATCGGCCCCCTGCCGGGCAGTCAGCGGGAGAGCGCGATCGACCAAGTGACCAGGCTCCAGGCTGGCGGCGGCGGTATCTACGTCCGCGAATCTCTCCAGGCTGCCCTCGGCTATCTCGCCAACTCGACTAACCCGGTGCGCCACATCATCCTCCTGGCAGATGGCTCCGATTCGGAGCACCAGGAGGGCGTGCCGGCGCTGGTAGAAGAGGAGATCGCCGGGCAGAACATCACCCTCAGCACCGTCGCCATCGGCGCAGGGCCGGACCTCCGTTTCTTGGAAGAGATCGCTACACTGGGCGGAGGACGATACTACTTTACCGACCAGGCCGCCAACCTGCCGACTATCTTTGCCCAGGACACTCAACTGGCGATGCGCTCCTACATCGTCGAGGAGCCCTTCTTCCCCCGCCAGACCAGTACCAGCCCGATACTCACCGACATCGCGGCCGCGCCACAGTTGGCCGGCTATGTGGCTACCAGCCCCAAGCCCGCCGCCCAGGTAATCCTGGCGACCCACCAGGACGACCCCCTCCTCGCCGTCTGGCAGTATGGCCTGGGCCGCGCCGTGGCCTGGACCTCGGACGCCACTGGTCGCTGGGCGCAGCAGTGGGTGGGATGGGAAGAGTTCCCCCGCTTCTGGGCTCAGACGGTGCGCTGGACTATCGCCCGGCAGACCCCAAGTCCGGTCGAGATGGAGGTGAGCCGGCAGGGAGAGATGGCCCGCATCACGTTGGACGCACTGGACAGCAGCGGCGACTTTCTCAATGGCCTGGAGGCCACCGTCAGCTCGGTGGGGCCGGACGGGCAGACGGAGGTCGTCCCGTTGGCCCAGACCGGTCCCGGGCAGTACGAGGGGACGTTCAGGCCCCGCGCGGAGGGGGTCTACGTTCAACGTCTGGTCGGTCTGCTGGAAGGGCAGGAGGTGGTCGCTCTGACGACGGGGTGGGTGCTGGACTATGCGCCCGAATACGGCGCGCTGGAGGCCGACCCCGCTGCTCTCGCCCATTTGGCCGAGCTGGGCGGTGGTCACTCTCTCACCAATCCAGCGGACGTTTTCGCCCACACCCTGCACGGAGAGGGAGTAGCCCGCGACCTGTGGCCTTACCTGCTGGCCCTGGCAACGCTCCTGCTGCCTCTTGACGTGGGCGTACGGCGGCTGGCGCTAGGACGGCGCGACATGGTGCGGACCTGGGAGCGAGTGAAGGCGCGATTAGGCCATCGGCGGTCCCCTCCTGCCGAACCCCCATCGCCGGTGGACCGCCTTTTTCGGGCCAAGGAGCGGGCCGGGCAGCAGCGCCGCCCCGCCGCCGGTCCGCCGGTCCCCCCTCCCCCGCCGTCCCCCACCCCTTCACCCCCAGCCCCTCCCACCGAGCCACCTCCGTCGGAGGAGGGCACGTTGGCCGAACGGCTGTTGCGGCGCAGACGCCGGTAAGAAAGCGGAGAACACTGGCCCATCACGCCGTTTTCTGGTAGAATACCGGTCGCCGGCAAATAACCGGGCCCTTCCTCCCGCAAAAGATATGCTATGACAGAACGCCTGCAGAAAACATTGGCCCGCGCCGGGCTAGGCTCCCGCCGCGCCTGCGAGGAATTGATCCGCCAGGGGCGGGTAACCGTCAACGGGCAGATCGCCCAACTGGGACAAAAAGCCGACCCGCAGCGCGACAACATCGAGGTGGACGGCCGGCCGGTGCGGACACCCAGCAAGCTGACCTACGTTGCGCTCCACAAACCGCGCGGCGTCCTCTCCGACGAGGGAGATGGCACGGGGCGGCTGCCTACAGTGCGGGACCTGGTCCCGCTGCCAGGCCACCTCTTCCCGGTGGGGCGGTTGGACCTGCGCAGCGAGGGGCTGGTCTTGCTCACCGACGACGGCGAGCTGGCCCACCGGCTGACGCACCCCCGCTACGAGCACGAAAAAGAGTACCACGTCCTGGTGGAGGGCCGCCCCGGCGACCAGGTGCTGGCACGGTGGCGCAAGGGCGTCTTTCTCGATGGGCGACGGACCGCGTCCGCGCGGGTCGAGCGAATGAGGGAGGAAAAGGGCAACACCTGGCTGCGCGTCGTCCTGCGCGAGGGACGTAAACGACAGATACGCCGCGTCGGTGCGATGCTCGGTCACCCGGTCCACCGCCTCATCCGCGTCCGCATTGGCCCGCTGCGACTGGGGAATCTCAAGCCCGGCGAGTGGCGTCAACTGACCAAGAACGAGATAAAGGCCCTGAAGCGCACCACCCGAGAGGAGAAGACTCGTTGAAACCCTCAACCATCACCATCGACGGCCCGGCCGCCTCCGGCAAAAGCACCATCGGCGAACTGCTCGCCCAGGAAATGGGCTATCTCTACTTTGACACCGGTGTGATGTACCGCGCCGTAACCTGGATCGCCCTGAAGCGGGGGGTGCCGATCGAGGATGAGGCGGCGGTCACGGCCCTGGCCCATCGCCTGCACATAGATGTCACCACCCCCACGGTGGAGGACGGGCGGCAGTACACCGTGCTGGCGGACGGAGAGGACGTCACCTGGAGCATCCGCCGCCCCGAGGTGGACGCCAACGTCTCCCCGGTATCAACCTACGGGGGCGTGCGCGAGGTGATGGTGCGCCAACAACGGAGGGTGGCAGCAGGAGGGCGGATCGTGATGGTGGGCCGGGACATCGGCTCGGTGGTGCTGCCGGACGCCGATCTAAAGCTCTACCTGGACGCCACGGTGGAGGAACGAGCCAAGAGGCGCTGGCGCGAGCTGCGGCAAAGGGGCCGACCAGCGGCCTACGAGGAGGTGCTGGCTATGATGCGCCGCCGCGACGACATCGACAGCCACCGTGCCATCGCCCCTCTTCGCGTCCCCACGGGGGCCGTGGTGGTCGACACCACCGGCCTGACCGTCGCTCAGGTCCTATCCCGGGTGCGGGAGCTGGCAGAGAAAGAGTGACAATGGCTGGCGGACTGATCGCTTATGTTATCCCCGGCAGCCTGGGCGGGCGGGTGGGCCTGCAGGCCGGGGATGAACTCGTCGCCATCAATGACCAGCCCCTGCGGGACGTCATCGACGTGCGGTTCTATGCTGCGGAGGAGCGGCTGACGCTGCGTGTCCGCCGCGGCGGGCAGGAGAGAACACTGCAAGCGCGCCGTCGCTACGACGAGGTGTTGGGCCTCGAATTCGTCCACCCTACCTTTGATACCCCCATCCGCCGCTGCAACAACCACTGCGAGTTCTGTTTTGTCGCCCAGATGGGACCGGGACTGCGGCGCAC
>JAOZPF010000261.1:0-2731 GCA_029932895.1 Anaerolineae bacterium
ACTCAGGTCGTGCACCCCCTCCGGCGTGGTTCCGCCCGGGTAGACCCCCACCGGCGTGGGCCGCAACACGTGCCCCTCCCAGGTGTTGGCTCGCTCCGCGTCCCACCGGTTGCCCCAGGGATAAATCCAACCCCGGCCCACCCGCGCCGCCTTCTCCCACTCCGCCTCCGTCGGCAACCGCACCTCGATGGTCTCGGGGTTCAGGTCCCAGGTCTCCGGCTGTCCATCGCGCCAGACCCGCAATCTACAATCTGCAACCTTCAACCGCTCCGTGAGCCAGTTGGCGTACGCCAGCGCCTCGTACCACGTCACCCCTACCACCGGCTGGGCCGGGTTGGCGTGCCGCTCGTCGTCCCAGAAGGCCGGGCGGTCGCGGGGCCGGTCGGCGTAGAACCTGCCAAACACCTGTCGTACCTCCCCCTCCTCCATCTCCGCCAATCGCTCCCAGACCGCTACATGCCTTGGACTCCAGCCGGCCCGTCGCGCCTGCTCCAGCAGAGCCGGATTCTCCCTGATGGCCCGCCACATGTCCATCTGCTCCTTCAGCGCCCCGCTCTCCACCTCCTCCCCCCGCAGCCAGGCACGGGCCTGGGCAGTGGGCCAGTACCGCTCCTCCCGATAGCCCCCCGCCACCGCGAAACAGCCGTACTCGGCGTTGGTCACCGGGAACCGTCCGATGAGAAAGGCCGGCAGGTGCAGCGTATGGCGGGGCAGCTCGTCCCGCGCCCAGGTGAACCCCCGCAGTGCCAGCCGCAGGACATGCAGCCGGCCGGAGCCCATCCGGAACGGCCCGGCGGGGATGTGGACCAGCGGCGGCAGGAGCACCCGCTGGCCTTCCACTACGATCTCCTGAAAACGCGGGTCCCCCAACCGTCCCAGTGCCTCGCCAGCGGCGATGCGCGCCCGCAGGTGAACCTGCCTGTCCCCTATTTCTTGTAACAGGTCGGTCTGCACCGCTTTCACCAGGGCAGGGACAAGTCCTGCCCCTGAGCCTGTCTCGGTCAGGCAGCGGGCGGCCAGGACGGGGTTGGCCCGCCGCACCGCCTTGACGAAGGCGGCCGGGTCGGGGGCCAGCCCTGCCGCCAGGACCGTCGGCTCTTCCCAGCCGGTGGAGGGGGGAGCAGGCAGCGGCTCGAAGTCGCCCAGCGGGCCGGGGTTCGGCATCTCCCGCGCCAGCCGGGGCTGGCGCCAGCGGCCGGACAGGTCCTCCCCGGCCCGGAAGCGGGCCACAAGCGCCCGGGCGGCAAAGTACTCCTGCAACTGGTGATGATAGAAGCGCACTTGTTCCTCCCCGGTCGGGGCCAGCTCGATGTCGAGCAGGGTGGCGGCCAGCCCCAATCGCAGGACCGCCGGGGGCGGCGTCTGCACCGGCCCATCGGATCCCTCCACCTGCGTCGGGATACGGGCCAGCATCTCCCTGCGCTCCAGGCGCGTCCCCTCGCCCAGGGGCTGGATGCTTTCGGCCAGGGCGGAGAGCGCGTCCCGCAGTGGATGCGCGCCAACCCAGTCCGGATGGTTGCGGGTCCCCTCGCGGGTCAGCAGGAAGCCCACAAACTCCTCCAGCATCCCGGCCCGGTTGACCGGCCACGTTCCGCCCCCGGCCAGGATGTAGGTCAGCATGGCCAGGTAGTAGGGATTGCGCACCAGTTCCAGGAGTGGGTTTTCCTCCAGCCGCTCCCAGGCCTCTCGGGCCAGATCGTCCGTCAGATATTTCTCCAAGAACTCCCGCACCCGGCCATCGTCCAACCGCTCGATCTCCACCTGGTGCAATCCCAGCGGCTCGCCGTAATCCCGGCTGCGGCAGGTGAAGAGGATTTGATTGCCGGGCCAATCCCCCACGAAGCGCCGCCACGCCCCCACCCGCTCCCGGTAGTCCCGGCCGTCGCGAAAGGGCATCTCGTTGAGGGCATCGCATAGCAAGAGCAACTCCCCCCGTCGCAGCCGATCCACTGCCTGGCCTCCGCCCAGGAACTGCTGCCAGACGGCCTCCACGAAGGCGTATGGGGATGGATAATCACGATAGCCAGCCAGAGACAAATAGAGGGGGAGTTTTCCCTCACCGGTGGTCAAACGTTGGTGGGCGGCGTCCAGCGCCAGCTTATAGAGGACAGTGGTCTTGCCCGCTCCCGGTTCCCCCAGCAGGACCAGCGCGTCGTGTTGGGCGGTGGCTTGGGTGATGTCCTCCAGGTGGACGCGCCGCACCTGCCGCCCGGGCCCTTCTCCGCTTACCTCCAACAGGGTGAACTCCGGCGGGATGTCGGTCCAGCCGGGCGGGCGCTCGAAGGTGGTCAGGGTGCCGGCCAGTGGGACGAACTGGCTGGCCCACCGGCCATAGCGGGGATTGACCAGCAGGGCGGTCAGATAGGCCCGCTCGTCGGCACGCCGGGCGGCGACGGGCAGCAGGTCGCGGGCGGCCTCCGACGAGAGCAGGATAGGCGGCGCACCCGGCGCGGTTACGGTGAGCCGTTCCTGAGCGACGTCGGCACACAGGTCGGCCCGACCTGTACTCAGGGCCTCTTGGAGTGCGGCCAGAACTCGTTCCAGGTCCTCGCCAGTGTAGCCGCTGATGGCGATGATCTGGTCGCGGCCGATGAAGGTGCCGGCGGTGACGTTGCCGCCAATGCTGGCACCGCCTCCGGTGTGGATGGATGAATCGTCCATAGGATGCCTCCATATGACAACGAATCCGGAGGATTAAACGAATCGGGCTCGCGCTATCCTCCCGGTTGGC
>JAOZPF010000261.1:2831-3941 GCA_029932895.1 Anaerolineae bacterium
GACAACGAATCCGGAGGATTAAACGAATCGGGCTCGCGCTATCCTCCCGGTTGGCTGTCATGTCCGCGCTGCTTCAACCTCCGGCTTATGACAACGAATCCGAAGGATTTAACGAATCGGTTTCGCTCCACCCTCCCGATTCGCTGTCATATCCGCACTGCCTCAATCTCAAGAGCTGGCGCATGAAAATTAGCGATGAACCCCAGTTTAAGATCCAAGAGCCTGAGATATTGGCGAAGACGACCTTTGATCCGAGGCGTGATCTCGCGGACAGCGATGGGCACCAAAAGCACCTTGTTGTCTGCGATAAGGAGCCGGGTTCTCCGCGTCTCGACAGGGCGCCCATGAAACGTGATGGTGATTTCCTTCCTTACCTCGTAGGGCACATCACGCCAGCGTAATTCGATTTGAGTAGCACGTCGGTAGTGCATGTGCATAAATCCTGGCCCAAGCTCACTATGCACTTCATAAAGGGCAGCCCGTAGTTCCCCCGTTAGCTCAGGATATAGGAGATGGTTCGGAGGCTGCACTGCACCGATTGGAGGAGGACGCCCAGATCGTTGGTTCATGAAGTTAGGTATACGTTTGAATTTCAGCCTATCTTCTCCGAAGTTGACCAGGATACCAAGTTTCAGGCCAGTTGCCTTGAGGTAGGTAATCACCTGAGCCACATCAATCGGTGCCAACCCATCTGTCGCCTTCAACTCGAGCAACAACTTCCCATCGGCCACCACGTCCACAAAGAAACGCCCGATTCGATAATCCTTATAACACAACTCAAACTCCACCTGTCGTTGAGCAGAGACATCACGTTCTTCCAGGGCCATCACAAGGGCAGTTTCCCAGCCCTCTTCCGAAAGCTCAAAATAGCGCAGTTCATCATACACATCGTAGAGAGCACCCTGCACGGTATAACTGAGTTCAGGGTAGATCAGCTTGGCCATATTCGATTAATCCTCTTGATTCGTTGTCATATGTAGATAAACCCGGCCATATTCGATTGATTCCCCTGATTCGTTGGGTAGTCCCCCTGATAAAGTGCTGCTGAGTTGCTGAGCGAGGCTTGCCGAATATGACTGAGCCCGGCCATAATTCGGTTAATCCTCTTGA
>JAOZPF010000262.1 GCA_029932895.1 Anaerolineae bacterium
TTGTAGTGGTGAATGAGCGGAAGTTACTTTTCCGAAGCGATTATGGTTCTATGCATTGACCATCCCCCACGTTTCGCAGGCCTGGCATTGTCCCTCCCAGATGCCGAAGGTTTCTTCGTCTTCCATAACTCTTTCCCTCGTCTTCACGCTCGCAGTCTCTTTGGTATGCGCTTTCTCCAGACGCACCATTGCGTCTATCATCGCCTCTTGAATTTCGGGCCAACGTTCTTGATCATACAGGTTACCCAGTTTTAGGCAATGGCGGATGCAGTAGCGGTATCACTTCAGCCATTCCCATTCGCGCTGGCACGGTTGATCGTAGTAGCGCTCGATGGCATTGCTCTGCTCTGGGTTCATAGGGGCTCCTGGGAGTTCATGCAACGTCCGGCCTGCGGGCCACCCAGACCTGCTCCGGTGACTCCTCGTCGAAGAGACGACGGTCGAAATCCCCGTAAAGGGCCTCAACCTCGAAGCCCGTTTCCTCCAACAGGGCCCGGGTTTGGTCTGGTTCGAGCCAGCTAAAGCTCAGTCGCCGGTACTGGCGGCGGATCAAAACGCCGTCATCGTCCAGTTCGTCGGTCCAGGCGATGATCCGTATCGTCTGGGCCTCGAAATCGTAGCGGTTCGTCACCCGGAGGAGCACATCGTGGCCGGTTGCGGCGTCGGAATATTCGGCCCGCAGGCTGACCGCGCTATGTCGTCGGGCGGCCTCTGGGTCGAACACAAAATGATCGAAGATGAGCCGGCCACCGGGGGCGAGTTGGGTGTAGATGTGGCGCAGGCCGGCCTGCTTGTCGTCCAGGGTCACCAGGTGGCCGATAGTGTGGAAGGGGATGGTTATGAGCTGAGCCGGTTCGGACAGCCGGAAGTCGCGGAAGTCCGCCTGGATGAGAGTGAGACGGTCGGCTATGCCAGCAACCTCAGCCCGCTCCCGGCAGAGCCTGAGCATCTCGGCCGAGGAGTCCACGCCAACGATTGGTTTCCCCCGCCGCGCCGCTTCGGGGGTGGAGACAGTGTCCGGATAGGCGTCAGACGATTGGCTGCATACGCTCCTATGTACTACAACTATGGTCATCAGGCCAATGGCGGGGCTCCTTCTTCCCTGTCAAACTGAAGCACCGCTGAAAGTGAAAGCGGCCCAGTAATACGGATGAGCAAAAGGACATTTGTCCGGCTTCATCGCGACGAATCGCCGCCAGGCGACCGAGGCCTGTTCGTAGGGCATGATGCGCTCGTCATCGGGTTTGCGTCGCTCAGCATCGAAGCGGGCGGCGAGTTCTCCGGCCTTCACCCCCCGCAGCCAGAACTGTGCAGCCCGCAGGGCGGTAGGGAAGTTCTGCTGGTCAGTCAAGAGGTTGCGGTAGAAACGCTCCATCAACAGGGCAGTGGACAGATCGTTGACTGCCCACAGCGATGCCACCACGGCGGGCGCTCCAGCCATCAGAAAGCCAGCCGGCAGGCTGATGGCCTCGTCGGCCAGCTCGCGGAACTCGCTGACCCCCGTCTCGCAGGCGCTCAGGACGACCGCCCGCGCGCACGATAAGCGCAGCCGGCCCAGAATCTCCCGCAGCGTCAGGTCGCCGTCGGCCAGGCTTAGCTGCGATTCCAGCGGATCAACCAAGTCGAAGAGGCCGTGGCAGGCGAAGTGGAGATAGCCTGCCCCTTCGGCCTGGCTCAGCACACTCTCCCGGTCAGCCTCGTCGCGCCAGAAGATCGTGCGCTTTTCTGGCGGGAACTGCGTTTGGATGCTTTTCACCTCGTACTCAGCGAAGTGCAGATCACCAGTGGGATTGGCCGCGGCTACCAAACATTCCCCACGCGCTTTGGCTTCTCGCTCCTGACAGTGACGCCAGACCAGCGCACTTGGCGCATAGCTGATTTCGTAATCGTCGAGGAGAGCGTGCTCTCTGGCGTCCTTGGGGCTCGCGACGTGAAGCGGTAGCAGATGCAACCCGAGCGAAGGAACGAGGATCAGACACTGGATACCGAGTGCATCCAAGCGCTCAACGACTGGACGCAGTAGCTCCTCGTAGAGCATGTGCACCGTCTCCGTCATGGTCACCAGCCAGCGTTCGCGCGCCTCACCACTTTGTTCATTCTGGAATCGATAGTAGTCCACCAGCCAGCCGCCCACCGCCCGGCCCTGGGGTTCAGTGATGCGCAGGTAATCCTCGCTGACCACCGCGCGCAGACCAACCTCCCGCTCTCTCTTGATGAGCGTCCAGTCGAGATCCTCCCGCGTGAATCCAGGCACACTTACCACTTCCAGATTCGGCTTTCCCACCGGTCCCGACAGTGCCGGCAGTGGGACCCACTCGTCCGCGCTGGGGGGTGATTCGCCCGGCTCCACTTGCTCCCGATGCAGGATGAAGGCTATACTACCCCGGTGGGTGACGTTGAACGTCACCAGCGCCGTGCCTCCCTTCTCGGGCAGCAACGAGGCCAGGCTCTCGGTCCTCCAATCTTCGAGCGGGCTGGGGGCCTCGAAGCCGGGGACGAACTGGCGGATGCGCTCTACCAATTGCTCCATCTCTACGCTCAGAGCGGGTAGGCTCTCATCGTCTGGTGGCTCCCCGGCCACTCCCACCTCGAGGCGAGCACGCCCGGCCAGCGTCTCCCCGGTATCGTCGGCGAGTGCGGCGGTGTAGAAGGCCGCTGAGAGACCAGCGATTCGGGTAGCCAGTCGGGCTTTCTCTGCCCGGTTGAGGAGATGCCAGTACTCGGCTGCCAACTCGGTCGGGACCTCCCCAGGAAGCGCGTCCACCTGTGCCAGCCACTCCCGCAGCAGGCGGGCCTTCTGCCGCTCGGTGTAGGCCCAGGCCTGCCGGTAGCGTCCCTGGCGTAGCGCACACAGCGTCATCTCTTGATAGAGCATCCCCCAGTCGGCTGCCTGTTGTAGTTGGAGTTCGAGGCCGGGCATGTTACGCCCCCAGCGTTCGGCCAGTTCGATCGCCTCCTCGAAGCAGGCTGCTGCCCGTTCGTCGTTGTGGTCGCGGTAGGCGTAAATGAGCCCTAGTCCATAAAGAGACTGGCAGGAAGCCTCGACGTTTGCCACCTGCCGATTGATCGCCAGCGCTTCCTGGTAGGTCTGGAGGGCCTGTTCCCTGTCTCCCCGCACGCGCAGCGCATCCCCCAGCAAGGTGAACCACACCCCTTCATCGAGGCGGTCGCCCCGTCGGCGGGCATCCTCGAGCGCCTGCTGGTAGGCTTCAATCGCCCGATCCAGAACGCCAGCTTGGTGGTAGGCCAGGCCCAGGTGGCCGTGAGCCCGGCCGCTCAGCAGCTCATCGCCGGCCCGGCGCAGCAGGTGTAGCCCTTCCTGAAGATACTCGACTGCCTGAGTCAGGTTGCCGACGTCGCGGTAAACCCGGCCCAGGTTGACGAGTACCCTGCCTTGCAACGGCTGATCCTCCAATGTCTGGCAGACCTGGAATGCCCGCGACCCGTACTCGAGCGCCCGATCCAGGTGACCTTGCCCATACCAGGCGATGCTCAGGTTGCCCAGCGTCACCGCCTGCAAGTGCATTTCCTGTTGCCTCCGGCCGATGTCCAACGCCGCCTCCAGGTGGTGTATACCCTCTTGAAGCTGGCCGCTGGCGCAGCAGGCGCTCCCCAGCCCACACAGGACCTCCCCTTCGCGTTGAGCGTCTCCAGCAGCCTGCACCAGCGCCAGTGCCTGCTGGTAGTAGTCAATGGCCTGCGCTGGCTCTCTCAGGTCGAAGGAGGCCAGGGCCAGATTGCTCAAACATAGGGTCTGGTCGCTCTGGCTGTCCAACTCGCGGGCCAGGGCCAGGGCCTCCTGATAGTATTCGATCGCCTGCCGGACCTCTCCCAACTTGTGATAAGCACAGCCTATTCGCCCCAGCCGGCTGGACTGGCCGACCCGATCGCCTAGCTGGCGGCCGATTTCCAACGCCCGCTGGTT
>JAOZPF010000263.1 GCA_029932895.1 Anaerolineae bacterium
AGCGTCTGGTCGGGATCGTGGCGGAGACGGGACATCCGCGGCTGCTCCGCCAGGGGGATGAGCCTGTCCACTTTGATGACGAGACCAACCTGGCGTACACGCAGGCCCAACTCGTGCTGCCGATGGAGGCGCACGGTCAATTGATCGCCGTCCTTGATATCCAGTCCATCGAGAGGGATGCCTTCCCCGAGGGAGATATTGCCATCCTGCGCCTCCTGGCTGACCAGTTGGCCCTGACGATAGAGAACGCCAGCCTGTTGGCCGAATCGCAAAAAGCATTGGACCGCCTGAGCCGTTATCAGGTGGAGGAGACGCTCAATGCCTGGCGGCGGGCGATGACGCGCCGTCAAGCCCGGTTGGCCTACGTCTATGACCAGACGGCAGTGCGCCCGGTCTCCCCCGACAGGCTGGCTCTGCCAGCGGAGGAGAGCGAGGTCCCGCAAGATGTGGTCGTCCGTTCGCTACCCGATGGCCGTTTCCTGCTCCTGGCGCCCGTCCAGGTTGGCGGGCAGACGATCGGGGTGCTTTCCTTTGAGGCGCGCCGGGAGTGGACGCGGGACGAGGTCAACCTGGTGGCGGCGGCGGTGCAGCAGATGGGGTTGGCGCTGGAGAACGCCCGGCTGCTGGAAGAGACCCGTCTCCGCGCCGAGCAGGAGCGACTGGTCGCCGAGATCACCACCAGGGTCCGCGCCTCACCCAACCTGGAGACGATTCTGCAGACCGCGGTGCGCGAGCTCGGTGTGGCCCTGGACACCGACCGCACTGCGGTGCGGCTGATGAGCTTGGAGTATTCTGATGATTGAGATTGGCGTCGTGGAGAGAGGAGCTGGGCTGGAGCAAAGAGGCAGGAGGCGGCTATGCCCGAGGACGTGAGAGCAACATCATTGCCCACGCAGTCGGCGCGGAGGCGGGCCACGATCCGCACGCGGCTGCTGGCAGCTTTTCTGACCGTGGTCCTGGTCACGCTGATTGTTGTCGCCTCTGTGTCCACCTATGCCGGCTATCAGAGCGGCCGCCAGCGTGCGTTCGAGCTGCTAGACGCGGTGGCTACTTTCAAGCAGACCGAGCTGGAATCGTGGCTGGGGACACTGCGAACCGATGTGGGCGCCGTGCTGGCCTGGGAGAATGCGCCGCAGTATCTGGCTGTGGTGTTGCAGGGACCAGGGGAGGGCAAGACCTACGACGAGGCCTACAATGGCCTCCTCCAGCACTTTCAGCAGACCATCGACGCCACGCAGCGGTTCGAACGGCTGTTCCTCTTGGATACTGAGGGGCGGGTGGTGATCTCGACGGAACACTCCCAGGAGGGAGAGAGTTATTATGGATGGACCTTTTTCCGTCTGGGGCTGGAGGGAGCGCAGGGCCATCTGACCTGGGAATGGGGCAAATGGTGGCTGGATTCGGTGCATCCGGTAGTGGATGAAAATGGCGCGGTGATCGGTGTCCTGGTCGGTCGTGCCAATCTAGACCGGTTGACAGCCACGATGTCCGAGCGTGCCGGCCTGGGGGAGACGGGCGAGGCCTATCTGGTCAGCACCGGGCGTGCCATACTTACCGCTCTGGCTTCCGGGGAGAGAGCGAGTTACGTGCCCAACGAGGCGGCGTATGCGCGGCTTACAGAGGAGCGGGCCAGCGGATGGGGAACGTACGAGAACTATGCCGGTGTGCCCGTCGTTGGGGCCTATCGCTGGTTGCCAGAGCTCGGCACGGGGCTCGTGGTCGAGCAAACTCAGGCCGAGGCTTTTGCCTCGGTCCGTACCATTCTTCTCGTGAACGGTGGGATGATAGTGCTGGCTGCGTTGATTGCTGTCGTCGCCTCCCTTCTTGCTGCGCGCACTATTGCCAGACCGTTGGCCAATCTGGCCGATACGGCGGACCAGATCGCCGCTGGCGACCTGACGCGCGTCGCCCGCGTGGAGCGGGAGGACGAGATCGGTGCCCTGGCGCGGGCGTTCAACGCGATGACGGCTCAGTTGCGACAATTGATCGGCTCGCTGGAGGAGCGCGTGGCGGAACGTACCCGTGAATTGGAGCGGAGGTCCGCCCAGCTCGAGGCTGCCTCTGTGGTGGCTCGAGAGGCGGCAGCCTTGTTGGATATGCGTGATGTTCTGGACCACACTGTCCGCCTGATCTCGGAGCGGTTCGGTTTCTACCACGCCGGTATCTTTTTGATGGACGAGGCAGGAGAGTACGCGGTGTTGCGCGCGGCCTCCTCCGAGGGAGGGCAAAGGATGCTGGCCCGCGGCCACAGCCTGCGGGTTGGGGCGGTGGGCATCGTGGGCTTTGCCGCTGGCACCGGCCGCCCTCGCATCGCGCTCGACGTGGGTGAGGATGCCGTCTTTTTCAACAATCCCGACTTGCCGCGCACCCGTTCCGAGATGGCACTGCCACTCAAGGTCGGCGACCAGGTGATCGGTGTGCTGGACGTGCAGTCGGAGGAGCCGGCAGCTTTCTCCGATGAGGATGTTGCTATCTTGCAGACATTGGCCGACCAGGTCGCGCTGGCGATCAACAACGCGCGCCTGTTGCAAGAGAGCCGCCAGGCTCTCCGCGAGGTGGAGGCGGCCTATGGAGAGTACGCCGCTGCCGCCTGGCAGGGGCTGGGAGAGATGCCCGCCTTCGAGTACGACCGGGTGGGGGTGCATCCCACTGACCCCGCTTCGGTCCCGCTTGCCGATTCGATGCTGGATGCCGGTGGGGGTATCACGGTGATCGAGCCGGAGGACGGCAAGGCTACCCTGGTTGCCCCGCTCCGCCTGCGCGACCGGATCGTCGGGGCCATCGCCCTGGAGGAGATGACGGAGGAACGGCGCTGGACTGATGAGGAGATCGCACTGGTCCGCGACGTGAGCGAGCAGGTGGCGTTGGCGTTGGAGAATGCCCGTCTCTACCAGATGGAGCAGCGCCGCAGGCGCGTCGCGGACACCCTGCGCGAGACCGCCCGCGTCGTCGGCTCCACCCTCAACGTTGACGAGGTCATCGGGCGGCTGCTGGACCAGTTGGAGCGGCTGATCCCCTTTGACGCCGCTGCTATCCAGTTGATCCATGGCGATCGCCTGGAACTGCTTGGCAGACGCGGGTTCGATGAGGAGCAAATGCGGCAGCGGGGGACGGAAGGGGCGCAGGTCTCTGAGAGTTCCCTTCTGACCGAGATGCTCGATACCGGCGCGCC
The DNA here is from genome assembly GCA_029932895.1 of Anaerolineae bacterium. GTDB lineage: Bacteria > Chloroflexota > Anaerolineae > B4-G1 > DUEL01 > JAOZPF01. Next base: position 3,173 of record JAOZPF010000263.1, read on the forward strand.
GATCGTTATCGCCGATACGCGGGTTGACCCCCGCTGGCCCTACCCCATGACCGGCTCGGGCCTAGTGGCACCACTGGTGATTGGGCAAGAGGTGATTGGCGTACTGATGGTCGAGAACCACCGGCCTGGCACCTATAACACAGAGATGAGCCAACTGGCTGGCGCGGTCGCTGCCCAGGCCGCGGTCGCAATACAGAACGCTCGTTTCTACGCCGATGCCCGGCGGCGGGCCGAGGAGCAGGAGGCAATGGCCCGCATCGCCGCTGTCGCTAGCTCCACTATGGACCTGGACGAGATGCTGGCCCGGCTTGTGGGTGAGGCGCGGGACCTGGTCGACGCGGAGACAGCGGTGCTCTTGTTACTGGACGAGAGGGAGCGAATCCTCGTCGGCAGCTACCTGGCGGCGGGGGGCGAGATGACGCTGGCGCCGGAGGGATGGCGTGTATCGTTGGATGCGCCTGGCTTCGAGATGAGCATCTTTGCCCGCGGCGGAGCGTACTATAACAATGTGGGCCTTGATGACCCCAACATTATCCCTGCCTACCGCCCATATATGGAAGCCCTCCAAGTCTGCAATTTCTGTGGCGTGGCGCTGGTGGCGCGCGAGCGTAGCATTGGCGAGCTGTATGTGGTGAACCGTCCGGGCGGCTTCGGACCCGACCAGGTGCGCTTGCTGCGCGCCGCCGCTGGCT
>JAOZPF010000264.1:0-1388 GCA_029932895.1 Anaerolineae bacterium
ACGGCAAGGTGAGTGGGCCGACCATCTACCCGATCGGGTAGACATCGCCTACTACTTGCAACGCAATGATTGGAACGGCGAAGCCCGCCTGCAGTTGAATATTATGGACATCCACCCCACCGGGTGGAAGGAGGGAACGTGACAAGGGTCCTGGTCACCGGCGCGGCCGGCTTCATCGGCAGCCACGTCGCCCTGACCCTCCTGGAGCGCGGCGACTTTGTCGCCGGGTTGGACAACTTTAACGACTATTACAGCCCGGCCCGCAAGCGGGCCAACGCGGCCCTCCTGACCGCTCACCCCCACTTTACTCTCCACGAGGCCGATGTGCGGGACGACGAAACGGTGGCCCGCATCTGCGCCCAGGGTAACTTTGACGTGGTGATCCACCTGGCTGCAATGGCTGGCGTCCGCTACTCTATCGAGCGCGCGCCACTCTACACCGACGTCAACATCCGCGGCACGGTCAACTTGCTGGAGGCAGCCCGCCGGGCCGGAACTCCCCACTTTGTCTTTGCCTCCACCTCCTCGGTGTACGGGCGCACTGACCGGCTCCCGTTCCGCGAGGACGACCCCCTGGGCCATCCTCTGGCCCCCTATCCAGCCACCAAGATCGCCGGCGAGGCGATGGGCCACGCCTACTATAGCCTCTTCGACCTCACCTTCACCGCCCTCCGCTTCTTCTCCGTCTACGGCCCCCGTGGCCGTCCCGACATGATGCCCTACATCGTCACCGACAGCATCGCTCACGGACAAGAGTTTAAACTGTTCAACAGCGGGGAAATGCATCGTGATTGGACCTTTGTCGACGACATCGTCGCCGGAGTGGTGGCGGCTGCCGACAGGCCGCTGGGCTATGAGGTCATCAACCTGGGGCGCGGTGAGCCGGTAAGGATGGCCGACTTTGTCGAGCTGGTGGAAGAGCTGGTGGGCAAACCGGCCCTGATGACCACCCCTCCCGCCCCACCCAGCGAGCCGCCCATCACCTACGCCGACATCAGCAAGGCCCGCCGCCTGCTCGGCTACGACCCGCAGACCCCCGTTGTGGAGGGGATGCGGAAATTCTGGGAGTGGTACCGGGCAGAGGCGGGGAAGTAGCCAACCCTTGACGCAGCCGCGCCTTCCATAGCGCGACCACTTGCCACGGCGGAGCGCTCTCTATCGTCCCGCCCCCTGATCCTCCACCAGCCGCAGCGCCAGCGCCAGTGCTTCCTCGCGCGTACCGACCTCTCCCGCCGCCTGGGCTTCCCGCACCGCTTCCAGCAACCGCCCTATCTGGGGGCCTCCCTCCAACCCCAACGCGCCGATCAGGTCGCGGCCGGTGATGAGCGGCGGGGGCATGATCGTTTCCTCACGCCGCTCGAAATAGTGACCGAGAAGTAGATCGGTCA
>JAOZPF010000264.1:1398-3863 GCA_029932895.1 Anaerolineae bacterium
CCCTCCAACCGTCGCGCCCAGCGGCCCGGCTCCAGGGTCGGGCCATACGTCGCCAGGTGATCGGCCAGGCTCAACAGCAGCACCCCCACGCCTCCATCCCCTATAGCGCGGAAAAAGCGGTACACCGCCCGCCGCGTCACCGAACCCGGCACTCGCGCCAAGTGGGCCGGGCGCAGGTGACCTCGCACCACCTTCTCCACCCACTCCACCTCCGCCCTGCCAAAGCGGAGCGCCCGCAACCGCGATTCCGCCATCTGTGCCCCCGCCCGCTCATGGCCGTAAAAATGAAGGCCGCCCTCCTCGTCCGTGGTGCAGGTCCGCGGCTTCCCCAGGTCGTGACAGAGAGCAGCCAGCAGGAGCAACGTCCGCCGGGACCGCCCCCCTTTCAGCCGCACCGCCAGGTAGTCGGTTACCGCCGGCCCGAACCGGCCCAGCTTTGCCTGTAACCCCTCCCAGGCCCACGCCGGGGCATCCGCATATGCCAACCGAGGGAGGTCGCCCGCCAACGCCAGCAGCACTCCCTCCACCGCGTCCACTACCAGCAACGTGTGATACCAACCGTCAAAGCGATGCGGCGGGGACTGGGGTTGCGCCTTCAACGGTTCGATCTCCGGAACGATCTGTGGCAGCAACCCCAATTCGTCCAGCATGTGGACGTGGTGTGCAGCGGCCGGTGCAGCCAGGATGCGGGTGAACTCGTCCCGCACCCGCTCCGGCGCGGATAGCGGAAGCAGGCTGGCCCGCTGCATGATCCAAGCCGCTGTCTTGACCTCCAGCCGCAGACCCAACTCTGCCACCAAACGGACGGCGCGAATCATGCGCAGCGGGTCATCGTCGAAAGCCCTAGCGCCAGTGGCCCGCACCAAACGCGCCTCAAGGTCGGCCTGCCCCCCCGTCGGGTCAACCAGGTTGCCGTCAGGGTCAACCGCCATCGCGTTGAGCGTGAAATCACGCTGCCAGAGGTCCGCCGCCAAGTCCTGCTCCCGCAGCACGGTAAAGTCGAGCTCCAGCGCGTCTTCGCCTCGCTGCAGCACCACCCGTCCCGTGCCTCGCTCCCGATCCAGAGGGAAGAAAGCGCCGCCCAGGTCATCGGCCACGGCGCGGGCCAGAGCGATAGCATCGCCGTCCACAGCCCAATCCCAGTCGTGGACAACACGCCCCAGCAGCGCGTCCCGCACTGCACCGCCCACCAGCCAGACCCGCGCGCCTCGCCCGGCGGCGATAGTATGGACCCGCTCCACGGGCCACTGGGGAAAATCCACCCTCTCACTCATCGCAGGGGTATAATACCGGAGAAACAGCCTAGTTGTCAAGCTGGCCTTGCTTCCTCCCTCCCCCATAGTATAATCAGGCTATGGACCTCTTTGAGCACAGCCGCCAGGAACAGACCCGGCGGGAGGCCCCTCTGGCCGCCCGTATGCGCCCCCGCACCCTGGACGAGTTCGTCGGTCAGACCCATATCGTGGGCGAGGGGCGGCTCCTGCGACGCGCCATCGAGTCCGATCGGCTTTTTTCCTCCCTCATCTTTTGGGGACCGCCGGGCACTGGCAAAACGACTCTGGCTATGATCATCGCCAACACCACCCGCTCCCACTTTGAGACCCTGAGCGCGGTGATGGCCGGCGTCAAGGACATCCGCCGCGTGGTAAAAGAGGCCAAGGACCTGCGGGGGATGTACGGCCGGCGGACGATCCTGATGGTCGACGAGATACACCGCTTTAACCGCGCCCAGCAAGACGCGCTGCTGCCCCACGTCGAGGACGGGACCATCACCCTCATCGGGGCGACAACCGAGAACCCCTACTTTGAGGTCGTCGGGCCGCTCCTCTCCCGCTCTCGCGTCTTCCAGTTCAAACCTCTGACCGACGAGCAGGTCGCCGCCATCCTGCAGCGAGCGCTTGCCGACCAGGTGCGGGGGTACGGCAGCCGCCAGGTTGAGGTCACCCCGCCAGCCCTGGACCACCTGGTCCGCATCGCCGGTGGCGATGCCCGCGTCGCTCTCAACGCGCTGGAGTTGGCAGTGGAGAGCACGCCGCCCAATCCCGAGGGCGTCGTCCACGTCACATTGGAGGTAGCGGAGGACTCGATCCAACAGCGAGCGCTCCGCTATGACCGGGCCGGAGATGAGCATTACGACACCATCTCCGCCTTCATCAAATCGGTCCGTGGCTCCGACCCCGACGCCGCCCTCTACTGGCTGGCAAAAATGGTCGCCGCCGGAGAGGACCCCCGCTTCATCCTGCGGCGGCTCTACATCTTGGCCGCGGAAGACATCGGTCTGGCCGATCCCCAGGCAGTGGTGGTGGTCAACGCCTGTGCCCAGGCCTTTGAGTGGGTCGGCCTGCCCGAGGGGCAATACCACCTCTCCCTGGCAACCCTCTACCTGACCACAGCTCCCAAGTCGAACTCGGCTGGCGCTTACTGGCAGGCCCTCGCCCACATCCAGAAGCACGGTGCCGGCCCTG
>JAOZPF010000265.1 GCA_029932895.1 Anaerolineae bacterium
CTTCGGCCCATTCCGCTCGGCTGAAGTCACCCCACGCGAGAACAGATTGCGTCCAATCCCCTTCGGCTGTCAGGTCTGCCTCAAAGGGCGTGGGGGCGTTGGGGTCGCCGGAAAAGAGCATCAGTGTGACCGTCTGGGCAGGACCGTCGGTACGGAGCCAGAGGGAGATGCTGGCGGCATTGCTCCAGTCCTGGACGGTCTCGAAGGCGCGGCCGCAGTCTATCCAACCACCGGGAACGATGTCGTATCCGATGTGCAAAGAGGCCGTCCCGCCATGGACTACCGTGCTGTCGGCGGTATACTCGACAGTGGAGCCCATCCCGTCCCCCTCGCCGGTCCAACCTGCCGTGCCGGCCTCAAAAGTGTCGACCAGACCGGACACAGGCAGCGGCTCGATGGGGGAGGGGGGGTGGGTCGCTGACGGCGGTGGCTCTGTGGCGGCGGGGGTAGGGCGCGGTTCACCGCTCCAGGCACTGCGGATCGCCTCATCGATAAAGGTGACAAAGAGTGGACCGATCTCCTGGTTGGCCTGCTCGTTAGGGTGGGCGTCCCACTCGTCGCCGCGGTACTCGGGCCGCAAAAAGTTGTCGCCTCCCGCCAGCAGCCCGAAAAAGTCAAAGACGAACAGGTTGGACCGGCCGCCCAGGTACTCGTCCGACTGGAGCCATTGGGTAAAAGCGCGCGCCCGTGCTGCCTCCGCGGGGTCGCTGTTGTTGGGCACCTGTGGCGGTTGAGTGACGATGATAAAGAGCTTGTCGGGGTATTGGTCGACCCGCTCGCGAATGGAGAGGTAGTAGGAGTGGTAGTCGGCTAGCTGCTGGTCGCTCTCGATGTTGCTGGTGGGGAAGCAGGACTTGAAGGCGATGACGTCGTACTGCATCAGATAGCTGAAGGTGTTGTCGGGCGGGTCGTGGAGTGGCTGGGAAAAGATAGCAGCTAGGCCGTCGGGGTCGGTGTTGTCGCCGGGGACGTCGAAATTGGTGCCGCTGGAAGAACCGTCGGCCAAGCGCAGCCCGTCGTCGTTGTAGCCGTGGTCGTAAAACGCATAGCCGAGAGCGGTCAGCCCCTCCCGCACGCCGCCCTGATTGATGAGATTCTCTCCGCAAGAGTGGTGGAGAAAGATGACGCGAGGCGATCCCTGTGCCAGAGCGGACCGACCAGCCAGTAGGGCAAGGGCAGTCAGGCTCGCCAGGGCGACTAGTGTCAGCAAAGGGTTGCTCTTCCTCATCACTTGGTCCTCCTTTGTGCGTTGCAGATTATAGCGGGGAATCGGGAAACTGGAAAGTTGCACCCGGTCTCTCTTCGCGTAGTCATTATAGGAGAAGGCAGGATGAAGCGAGGGAATAGAGACCTGGAAACGAAATTCAGGCTATGCGAAACAGCGCCTACTCAATCCCTCGCTGCATGTATGTGCCTACCAGTCGGAACCCCCGCCGCCGGTAGTAGGGGCGGGTGCCGACGGCGGCGATGACGGCTAGGCGGGGATAACCGGCATCGCCTGCTATGCGGCGTGCGGATTCTAGCAGGCGTGTGCCCAGGCCAATGTGCTGAGGCCGTCCCTCCTTACGGTCACCCAATCCCAGCGCTGGCCCATAGATGTGGAGTTCGCGCACCACCGCGCAGCCCCGCAGTTCCTCCGGGTCGGGGGGGACCTGCGGCAGCGAGAGCCGCAGAAAGCCAGCCAGTTGCCCCTCTGGAGTTTCATAGGCCAGGAAATGCTCCAGTGTGGCGTCGGTCTCGTAGAAGAGAGTGGTGGGGCGCAAGGTTGCTGGATCCACCGGCGCGTCCCGCACCTCGCGGCAGCGGATGCAGCGACAGATCGAACCCTCCTCTGCCATCCGTCGCTGGACGACCTGGCGCAGATTGGACCTGGCGACGCCGGCGACGATGTTGGGAGCGGGGATGTCCCGCATCAGCCGGTTGACGCGGCAATACGGGGGAATCGTGGACTTGCAGGATGCCAGCAACTCGACCAGTGTTTCCTCGTCGTAGGGCTGATACTTGCCCTCGCGCCACAGGTCATAGAGTTCAGTCCCCTTGATCAACAGACAGGGATAGATCTTGAGCTCGTCGGGACGCAGGGCCGGGTCGCTCCACAATCGCTGAAAGTCGGTCAGGTCGCTCTCTGGTGTGGCTCCCAGGAGGTTGGGCATCCAGTGGAGGACGATCTTGAACCCGGCCAATCTCAACCGGCGCACTGCCGCACGGCTCTGGGCGACGGTGTGACCGCGCCGGTTGAGGGTCAGGATGTGGTCGTCCAGGCTTTGGACGCCCAACTGCACCTTGGTCACGCCGAGGCGGCGCAGGTGGCGCACTTCTGTTGCCGAGATGCTGTCGGGACGGGTCTCCACCACCAGCCCGACCTCCCTATGGGGACTGGTCTCGTTTAGTCGCTGTGCCTCTGATAGCGACCTCGCCGCGGCTCCGTTGAGGCCGTCCAGACAGCGGCGGACGAACCACTCCCGGTAGTCTGGGGGGTAGTCTGTCCAGGTGCCGCCCAGGATGAGTAGCTCCACTTTGTCGGTGGGGTGCCCGATGTTCTGGAAAGCGCGGACGCGCCCGGCGGTCTGAGTGAAGGGGTCATAGTCAAAGCGGATTGCCCGTTGGACCCCTGGCTCGTCAGGCAGGTAGGACTTGGGAGCTTCGGGGACGGAGGGGCAGTAGATGCAGTGACCGTGGCAGGGGTGAGGCTTGGTCAGGACGGTGACCGGGGCCACGCCGGAGACAGTGCGGGTGGGCTTGCGGCGCAGGTGGCGTGCCAGGCGAGGGTCGAAAGTCATCTGGCCGGTGGCACACAACTGGCGGTAGGCGCGCAGGAGATAATCACGCGTGAACAGCCCGCCGCCGGGTCTGGGGTGCCGGCGCAGAACTGCCTGCACTTTTCGCGGCGTCAGGGAGTCAATGTGCGCTTCCAGCTCCCGCAGGGCCGCCTGGGAAGAGGGGAGGGAGGACGGGGGGGCCTTCCCGGTCGTCTCGTCTGCCATAGGATCGCTTCTCTACTGCCCGGCCCGCCACAGATGACTGGTGTCGTTCATCAACTTTAGCAAGTACCCGCTCCCGTCCCATTCGATCACGTTCACCGCGCAGGTATCCTGCCCAAGCTGCCAGAAATGCTCCAATCCCAGGTCCAGCACCGCGCACAGGGCCGCCTTGTTGACCACCGTATGAGCCACTACCGCCACCGTTTCACCGGCGTGGCGCGTGGCGACATCGCGCAGGCCGGCGGCAGCTCGCTGGCGGACCTCCGCCAGCCCCTCGCCCTGCGGGAAACGAACCAGGTGGGGGGTCTCGATCCAGGCTCGCAGGACATCGGGGTATTTGGTCTCGGCCTCCTTTACGTCCATTCCCTGGAGCACGCCAAAGTTCAGGTCGAGGAAACCGGAGTGTGGCTGCGCTTCCAGGCCCTGTGCCGCGGCGACGGCCTGGGCCGTCTGGAGGGCCCGGCTCATCGGGCTGGCATAGACCGCAGAGAGGTGCCAGCGGGCAGCCACGTACTCAGCCGTCGCCTGGGCTTGCTGCAGGCCGGTCTCGTCAAGGGGAACCTCCATCTGCCCCCGGAAGCGGGGGTTACGGTTCCAGGCTGTCTGCCCGTGGCGGATGAGGAGGATAGTCGTCGTCATTGTCGCTCCTTTCGTATCTGGTGTGAGAAGGTTGTACCACCGTCGTCGCTCTCTGTCAAGGGGTCAGCCGTCCGTCAGGTGATCGACAGCCCGGCAGACGTCATTATGGAATATAGGCTTTAGCCGGGTTGAGGAGTCCAGGCTCCAATGGGAAGCCAAGTACCCCGGCTAAAGCCTACAGTCCGGGGGTGCGCGTTAGCGGCAGTGGTGGTATACTTGGACTGCTGGAAGGGGGTGGAA
>JAOZPF010000266.1 GCA_029932895.1 Anaerolineae bacterium
CGCCAAGGCGGAAGCAGAGGCGCGGCAGCCCGTAGAACAGAGCTGCCACCCAGCGGGCGCGGCTCAGGTTGGCGCCGATCTCATCTGTACCCACGTCGTGTATTTGTCCAGCTCCCCTCGGACAATGGCCTCTACAGCCAGGCGTGCACTCTTGACGGCGTAGCGAATGCCCTCGCCCGACAAGGGATCCATGAGGCCCGCCGCGTCGCCTACCAGGAGGGAGCGGGCGGTGTTCAGTTTCTCGGAGCGGATGTAAATCGGCAGAGGGTGGCCGTGCAGAGTGACCCCGTCCGGACTGATGCCGAACTTAGTGATCTCCTGCCTCAATATGTCTCTCAGCTTCGCTTTCCTCTTCCTGAAAGCGCCGACGCCGACTGAGAGGTGTTCTCGTTTGGGAAAGATCCATAAGTAGCCGCCCCTGAGAGCGCCAAGCTCAAAGAGGGCCGTCTGTGCCCAGTCTCCGATGGCCGTCGGGGCGAGGGGAACCTCAGCTTCGATGGCTGCTCCCAGAAACTTGCCCCGCCGCAGGCCCAGTTCCCTGGCTGTGATCGAGTTGGCGCCATCAGCGCCCACCAGGTATCGCCCCCTGAACTCCCGGCCACTTTTGGTGGAGACGACCACGCTGTCCTCGCCCTCTACAATCTCCGTCACTGAAGTGGCCTCTCGCACCTCGCACTTGGCTTGCTCCAGGACCAAGGCATCGAACTTGTCGCGCATGACCATGGCCACAGCCTCATTGGGCAGCGGGACAGTGACTTCCTCTTGACCCCGATAGGAGTAGCGGACTCTGGCTACTCTGGCCTCAATCGCCTCGTCGAGGGGGAAGGGGAAATAGTGAAAGACTGAACCAGGCACAGCACCACCACAGGGCTTGTATCTGGGCAGCCGCTCCTTCTCCAATACCAGCACCCTGCAGCCGGCCTCCCCCAGGTAGTAGGCCGCCGCAGCGCCGCCGATCCCCGCCCCGATTACGATGACATCATAGTCCATTGTCTGCCTCCGTGAGCACAATTCTAGCATCGGGAGGGCGATTTGTCAAAGTGGTCAGGTGGTCAGATGGTCGGATGGTCGAAAGAGACACCTGACCACCTGACCAAGGACCACCTGACCTCCCGACCATGTGACTTTCGTCATAGTCCCGGAACTGACCAATGGCACTTTCGCAAACGCCCGTTTTCTGGTACAATAAGGGCACAATGATGGGAGGAATACAAGTGGAACCTGAAAAGAAAAGTAAGCGTACTCGCTGGATTGTCTTAGCAGTGGCGGCTGTGGTGGTTGTGGCCGCCGCTGTCTGGGTTGTCAATGAACGCCCCCTGGCACAGTTACGCCAGAGCCGCGCCCTGGCTGCCAATCCGGAATCGGGTCAGACTGTCACCGCCTTCATCGGCGACCTCTCCGCCGGGGCGACGGCCAGCGGCCGAGTGCTCCCCCGGCGGGAGGCTCACCTGGCGCTGGGGATTGCCGGCCAGGTGGAAAAGGTCTACGTCCAGGTAGGCGACGAGGTGCAGGCCGGCGATGTGCTGATCCAACTGGAGGCCAGCAGCCTGGAGCGGGCGGTCCGCTCGGCGGAACAGACCCTGGTCATCCAGGAAGCAAATCTGGCGGAACTGCGACAGGGGGCGTCCGACGAGGAGATAACGGCCGCCCAAGCGTCGGTGACGCAGGCCGAGGCGGGCGTGCTGCAAGCAAGGGCCTCCCTGGCCCAGGCAAAGGCCAACCTGACTGAGCTGCGAAAAGGAGCCTCCGACGAAGAGATCGCGGCCGCCCAAGCGTCGCTCGACAGCGCCAAAGCGAGTCTGGCCAACGCCCAGGCCGGGCTGGTCAGCGCCAAGAGCGCACTGACCAAGGCCAGGCTCTCTCGTGACACACTGGCCGACGCCGACGTGACCGCCGAGGCGAACCTCAAGAGCGCGCAGGCCGGACTGAGCAGCGCGCAGGCGCAGTTGGACGCGCTGCTGGAGGGCGCGGACGCCGAGACGATAGAGCAGGCTCGCCTGAACTGGGAGCAGGCCAAGAACAGCCTGTGGAACGCCCAGTTGGAACGAGATGCGGTGCGGAGCCGGCCGGGGACCCCTGGATACGTGAAGGATCAGATGGACATCGCGGTAGCCAACGCCGAGATCGCCGTCCGCCTGGCCGAGATCAACTATTTGCAGGCCCAGGAGGGCGCGACGGACGAGGTCATCGCCGCAGCCAGGGCATCGGTGGCGGCGGCAGAGGCGCAGGTGGCCAGCGCCCAGGCGCAGTTGGACGACATTGACGACCAGATCGCTCAGGCCGAGGCGACGGTTGTCCAGGCCGAAGCAGCGGTGAAGCAGGCCGAAGCGGGCGTGTTGCAGGCCCAGGCCGCCGTGACCCAGGCCGAGGCCAACCTGGCCACGCTGCTGGCGGGCGCATCGGAAGAGAAGATCGCCGCAGCCGAGGCCCAGGTGGCCCAGGCCGAAGCGGGCGTGCGGCAAGCCGAGGCCCAGGTGGAGCAGGCGAAGGCCAATCTGGCCACGCTGATCGAGGGCGCATCGGAGGAAAAAATCGCCATCGCCGAGGCACAGGTGGCGCAGGCGCGAATCGCCCTGGAGGACGCCCAGGCCACCCTGGCCAAAGCCACGTTGGTGGCGCCCTTCGATGGCATAGTGACCGAGGTGTACGTCGCAGTCGGCGAATGGGCCAGCGGGCTGGCGGTGGATCTGATGGATTCCAGTAGCCTGGAGGTGGTGCTGGACGTGGACGAGATAGACATCGGCGGCCTGGCGGTCGGACAACAGGCTACCGTCACCCTGGAAACCTGGCCGGACGAAGAGCTGAGCGGGGAACTGGTCTCTATCGCTCCCAAAGCCAAGAGCGGAGCTGAGATCGTGACCTACCAGGTGCGTCTGAGCTTGAACGCCGGCGACCTGCCCATTCGCTCCGGCATGACGGCCAACGCCGAATTGGTCACGGCCAGTCGAGAGAACGTGCTTCTCGTGCCCAATCGCGCCATCATCGCCGACCGTCAGGCGGGCAAGTACTACGTCAACCTGGTGCAAGGCGATACCGTGGTCAAAACAGAGGTCACCATCGGCTTGCGCGACAAGAACTACACCGAGATCACCAGCGGCCTGGACGAAGGCGACCAACTGTTCATCGGTGAGGTGAGCGAAAAGCTGGACTTCAGCCAGGGGCCGCCGGAAGAGATCAGGAGATTGCGCCCACATGATTGAACTCATCGAACTTACCAAAGAGTACCACATGGGAACACAGACCGTTCATGCCCTGCGCGGGGTGAGCCTGACTATCCAGAAAGGTGAGTTTGTGGCCATTATGGGGCCGTCTGGCTCCGGCAAGAGCACGCTGATGAACATGATCGGCTGCCTGGATCAGCCCACCAGTGGCATGTACAAACTGGACGGCATAGATGTGAGCCAGATGGACGATGACCAACTGGCTCGAATCCGCAACAAGCGCATCGGCTTCGTCTTTCAGACCTACAACCTGTTGCCCCGCACGCCGGCTGTCAAGCAGGTGGCGTTGCCGCTGATGTATGCCGGTTGTGGCCGGCGGGAACGGCACCAACGGGCAGAGGAGGCCCTGAGCGCGGTAGGATTGGGTGATCGGATACACCACCGTCCGGATGAACTCTCCGGCGGGGAGCAACAGCGGGTGGCCATCGCCCGCGCCCTGGCCACCGAGCCGAGCATCATCCTGGCCGACGAGCCGACCGGCAACCTGGACACCGCCGCAGGAGACGAGATCCTGGACATCTTCGACGATCTGAACGCCCGCGGCATCACCGTCGTCATCGTCACTCACGATCCTGAGGTGGCCCAACGCGCCCAACGGACAGTACACCTCAGAGATGGGTTGATTGAGAGTGATGGA